>JAVZPJ010000004.1:0-16819 GCA_038881635.1 Sulfolobales archaeon
CTCAGCCATCTACCGAGAAAAGGTCTGTCTCTCTACAGGAGTGTAGAGATGATCTCTTACTAAAAGTATTACTCTCATCGATTCCGCTTCTAGGCATGAGGAGAAGGCAACTACCTATGATATGAAGAAGCTATGTATTAGTTATAGCAGAAGACCTATATCAATTGAAACAGATCATATAAAGCCTAGTATAAGGATTCCTCATATAAGTCTCATATTAGGTGTGAAAAATATCTTATATGCTTCTTTATATCTAAATTAGAGGGTGATAGTTTTCCTAGGAAGAGAAGTTTATGTTGTAGATATGCTTAGAACTGCCTTTACTAGATTCAGTAGAAGAGAACCTGAAAAAGATCCCTTTTACGAGATGAGATCTGAGGAGATCGCAGGTAGAGTTGTCAGAGGCTTAATTGAAAGAAATAATCTGAATCCTAATGATATAGATGACATACTCGTAGGTTCAGCTCTTCAAGTAGGCGAACAATGGCTTTATGGTGGTAGGCATGTGGTTTTTGCAGCGAGACTTCCCGAGACCATTCCTGCTGCAGCTGTTGACCGGCAGTGCGCCTCATCTATAACTACCGTGGTATACGGAGCTCTGGAGATAGCATCGGGCATGGCTGATATAGTTATAGCAGGGGGTGTTGAGAAGATGTCTAGAGTTCCTATGTATGATAATCCTCACATTGATATAAACCCTAGATTCACCTCAGATCCTGAGTATGCTGAGTATGAGCTAGGGATCGGATATATAATGGGTTTAACAGCCGAGAAACTCGCCGAAGAATCTGGGATCGGTAGGGAAGAGATGGATAGATGGGCTTTAATAAGTCATCAGAGAGCTTGGAAGGCTTATCAAGAAGGATACTTTAAAAAAGAGATCCTGCCGATCGAGATTCGGAGTAGTAGTGGAAGGATGATCTTAGAATCAGATCAGGCGGTAAGACCTGATACAACACTCGAAAAATTACTTCAATTACCCCCAGCATTTAAGCCTGGCGGTGTTATTACAGCTGGCAACTCATCTCCTCTAAGTAGCGGTTCAGCCTTCGTTCTGCTCATGTCCAAGGAAGCTCTATCAAGATACTCGCTACAACCGCTCGCCAAGATCAGAAGCTTCGCTTTTGCAGGTGTAAAGCCTTCAGTGATGGGGAAAGGTCCTGTTCCGGCATCTCTTAAGGCTCTTAACAAGGCTGGGCTGAAGGTTAGAGACATAGGCTTGTGGGAGATTAATGAAGCTTTTGCTGTAGTAACATTGTATGCTATAAAGCAGTTGGGCATCGAAGAAGAAAGAGTTAATAAGAGAGGAGGAGCTATAGCGATAGGTCATCCTCTTGGAGCTACAGGCGCCAGGATCATAGGCACTCTAGCAAGGCAGATGGTGTTAGAGGGAGTAGATTATGGAGTTGCAACTCTTTGTGTAGGAGGAGGTCAGGGAGCTTCTTTGGTTCTTGAAAGAGTATAGTTTTACATATATGATATAATAAAAAGATTCATACTTTTTTCTCTAATTCCTCATATTTTTAAACCCTGAAATTTACTCTTTTCAATTGGTGGAGATAATGGTTTCTAGGATATTCTTAGGAATTTACACAGTTATGTTAATTGTGATAGGTGTGGGATTAGGATTCATTCTATATCCTCTGATGATGGCACCATCTACAGGTCCTACAACCACGCCTTTGCAGGTTCCTCCAATCACCATCACTGCAACTATTCCACAACCCCAAGAAGAGTTGAGAGTATTATTCGTATACGTAGGACCTATAGGAGATCTAGGGTGGACACATGCTCATGATCTTGGGAGGAGATATATTGAGAGATTGCTTCCATGGGTTAAGACTAGGTATATGGAAAGCGTAGATCCTGCAAGAGCATTTGATGAAGTATCAGCACAGATCAACGCTTTCAAACCTCATATAGTTTTTCTAACAAGCTATGATTTTATAGATGCAGCTGTGCAGCTTGCCAAGACTTATAGAAATATAATATTCTTCCACTGCTCAGGAGATAGAAGAGATATTAATCTTGGCACTTATTTTGCAGACCTTTACCAGGCTTATTATATTAACGGGTTGATGGCTGGAGCTCTCACAAAGACTGGAAAGATAGGTTATGTAGCTGCTAAGCTGATCCCCGAGGTTATAAGACATATAAATGCATTCACCATAGGAGCTCAAGAGGTTGGGAGTCAGCTGGGTAAGAATATAACCGTATATGTTATCGAAACAGGTGAGTGGTATAATCCTGCTAAGGCTAGGGCAGCAGCGGCTACTCTCGTGAATAACTATGGAGTTGATGTTCTGGTATTTACAGAGGATTCAACAGCTGTTGTGGAGTATGCGGAGAGTTTATATAAGCTGGGTAGGACCGTATATACTTTCAGTCATTACAGTCCTATGTATAGTTATGGTCCTGACGTGGTTGTTTCAGGACAGCTTGTTGATTGGGGTCCTATATACCTTGATATAGTTATGAAAGTAAGGGCAGGGATCTACAATACAACGAATCTAATAAATGTAGACTACTGGTGGCTTCTTGCACAAGGTGCCGCCGAGGTTGGTGCTGATTTCGGTATGTTTGTTAATCCAAAGTATGTTAATGATCTGAAGAACATAGTTGTGGTAGATAAGACAGATGGGAAGAGAAAGAGTGTTTATGACCTAGCTATCGAGAGATATAATGCTATGAAGGAGGGGAATGTAGGTTTCGATCCGTTTACAGGACCTCTATACGACAACAAGGGAAATCTTAGAGTACCTGAAGGCGTTAGAATGAGATATCATGATATATGGTATATTGATTGGTATGTTAGAGGGGTTGTGGTTCTAGGAGGGATATAACTAGTTTGAAGATAGAGGTAGTTAAAATAAGTAAATTTTTTGATTCGTTTAAGGTGCTTGATGAGGTTTCTATAAGTTTAGAAGAGGGAGAGATCGTAGGTTTGGTAGGTGAGAATGGTGCTGGAAAGACAACACTTCTGAACATAATCTACGGGCTTTATAGACCGAGTTCAGGCTACATATATTTTAATGGAGAAAAGCTTAGATATTCTACTCCTGAACTCTCTCGTAGAAAAGGTGTTTTCTATATACAGCAATTTCCTCGACTTATAGAGTCTATGAATGGTGTTGAAAATCTAATTCTAGTATGCGGATGCAAGCGTGATGAGGCTGTAAAGAATCTCTCGAGCTTCTCAGAGGAGTATGGAATTAGAATTGATTATAGGAAGAGCATAGCTGGAATGACCATAGTAGAGAGGCAGAAGCTCTATACACTTATCTCACTTGCTATGGGTGCTAGAGTGCTTTTATATGATGAACCCAACACCCTGCTTACAACAGATCAAAGTTTCATCGATTTTCTAACTAGATTTACGAGAAGCGGAGGTTCTATAATAGTTAGCACTCATAAACTGAAGGCTATACTAGATCTTGCTGACAGGATCTATGTTATGAGAAGAGGAAGAGTTGTAGGAGAATTCGATAGAGATGCAAAGAAGAAATCTGATGAAATATTGAATCTAATGTTCGGAGAGAGAAGTAGTGTAGAGAGAATAGATGTTGAGAAAGATGAGAGTATCTTAGAAAGAGATAGAGACCAGCTAGATAAAAATGATCTTCAGACTGCCAATGAGATTCTAACTATTGATATGATTAAGCTAAGAGAGGATTTTAAACCTGTGAACCTCAGCGTAGGAAAGGCTGAGATTGTATCAGTACTCACCATAGCAGGTAGAGGTGATAAGGAGTTATTTGATATTCTAACAGGATCTATGAGATCTGAGAGTGGTAGGATCATGTTCTTAGGCGATGATATATCTAACATGAGCACTCACGAGAGAGTTTCTCTAGGTATTCTATTTATTCCTGACAATAGATTCGATTTGATCCCGCCTAGATTTAGTATTAGAGAAATAATGGGTGTGTGGGGGCTTAAGTGGAGTCAGGGCGTTAAATGTATAGAGGATCTAGATGTTATGTACAGATCTCCTGAATCTAGAGTTTCAGAACTTTCTGGTGGTAATATCACTAGACTTCTCATATCAATACTATTGTGTAGAAGACCGCTCCTCGTGATAGCCCATAATATATTTAGCGGCTTAGATGTAATGGGATTTGAAAAAGTTATAGGGATCATGAGAAGACTCAGGAATGAAGGGGTTTCATTTCTGCTTATTCTAAATGATTACGAGGAGGCTCTGAGAGTTTCTGATAGGATCTATGTTCTTAACGAGAGAGGTTCTAAAGAGATCGACGCTAAGAAAGCTAGATTAGAGCCTTCACTGATCTGGAGGGAGATTGTCTTATGAGTATTTTCTACGTGAGAAGGAGAATTAAAGAACCTTCGCCTGCGAGAATAATCTTAATACCTGTGGTTATATTCTCAACTGTAATGCTTCTAGGACTCTTTGTAGCATTATCTCTCGAAGGATACAGCTTAAGAGATCTAGCACCTATGATAATAAATGAAAATACTCTCATGTCTCCAGCAGTCATAAGATATGCTGTAGTCACAGCACTACTCTCTCTAGCTCTTCTTGTTAATGTTTCAGGAGGATATGTAAATCTAGGTGCTGAAGGGCAGATCGCTGTAAGTAGTATAGCCATATTAATAGCAAGCATATATGACTTAGGGATTACAGGTGCCATATTATTATCTCTTCTATTTGTTACAGCATGGTCTCTTCCACCATATCTAGTTAAAATTATTTATGGAGGTAGCGATGTGCTGAGCAGCTTCATAATGAATTTCATAGCATTATTCATGGCTAATCATATTGTATCCCATGTTTTTAGAGGTGACATAGCCAGGCCTAGAAGCCCTCCTATAACAGATATAGATCTACATTATATCTCCGGGGTTGGATGGCCTCTCAGTATTCTGAACAGGATCTCTCTTGAATCTCTACTCTCATTAATCTTAGCTGTTTTTGTGATCCATTATATTCTCATGAAGACAAGGCTGGGCTTTAGACTTAGACTTCTAGGATACTCGCCTCGTACCGCATCTCTCTCAGGTGTTAACGTGAATCTCTATATAATATTAAATCTATTGATCAGCTCGCTACTGATAACGATGGTAGCTCTAGAACTTATATTAGGTAGCGATAGAAGAGTTAACTATAATGAGTATGCGAATATAGGGATAGGATCGGTTAGTTTTGGTCTGGGATACACGTCTCTCAGCATAGCTCTTCTATGTATGGGGAGGAGTTATAGCACTCTCATATACTCATACATGATAGCGGTAGGCTATATGATTGTTTTCTCATTATATGGATTCCACAGACTTATTCTAGGAACGGCAATTATAGGGCTTTCTCTACTTTCAGCTCTCATATCTGAGCTTATCTTAAGATACGAGGTGAGATTATCACGATCTACGGGCTTGAAATAATATTTCTACAGATCCTAGCATCATCATCGATATATCTATTCCTAATTCTTGGAGAGATTCTCTCAGAGAGATCTGGAGTCGTGAATTTAAGTTTAGAAGGATCTATAGCATTAGGCGCTTCCGTAGCATATGCTCTGACAATTGCAACAGGAGAAAGTTATGTAGGCTTGATCTGCGGAGCTTTAGCAGGTTTAATACCTTCTCTATCTCTAGCTCTCACTTCAGTATATCTCACAATGAATATGATAGCTGCAGGTCTTGCTATCTCGAGTATTTTCTCGGCTTTTTCGATAGTAATAGGAAATATAGTTCCTAGATCTTCTCAGAATAGAATTATTATCTTCTCAGAGTATCATACTATAATTTTCTTTCTACTACTCTCAATACTTATATCTATAATGCTTAGAATTCTCTTAGAGAGAAGAATAGGGTTTATGATAAGATCTGCTGGTGAGGATCCGTACTCGGCTTATTCGATGGGTGTTAACGTGTGGAGAATCAGAACGTTATCAATAGCATTCTCAGGTATTATGGGAGGTTTAGCAGGTAGTCTGGTAGTTCTTATGCCGGTGATATCAATTATATGGCGAGAAGGTATTACTAGCGGGATGGGGTTTGTCGCCGTAGCTATAACACCTCTAACCCTTTGGAGTAGTCTTCTAGCAATTCCCGTAGCCTTATTCCTAGGAGGAGTATATCAGTTGAGCATATATCTTCAGATATCAGGTATCATGAAGATATCTACAGAGATCTCAAGTCTCATACCTTACACCATAGCCCTAGCATTCTACATAATCTCTAGAATCATAATATCAGGGAAGAGAGGTAGATTGAGTAGCATACCAAGAGCTATAGGGAGAGAGCTGGTTCTAGAAGAAAGATATGAGTAGGATATAAAGAGAGTTATTATTTTATTAGCCTGGTAGAAGACTGGTTTTTGATGATGAATGGTATTAACTATGATCAGATGATTAGGGCACCAGACTCTGATTCCTTCCTACTACTCTTCTTTTGATCTTTTTCTCAGTTCTCTCTCAAGCTTAAGTTGATAATATGATATTAATCCTCTTATAGTGAGTAGAAGACCTGCTAGGGATAGAGCCAGACCTAGAATTAGGACGTGTATCTGTTGGATAAAGCTTAGAAAAAACCTGTTGAGGTTAGCAGAACTCCTACCAGAATATACTTGAACCATGACTCTATTCTCAAGATCTCGAGCCTCTTAATCTGGGTTCAGCATATGTTTCTAGAGCTAGTCCTAAGAATATGAAGGCCATCGATGTTATCGTGATTAAAATCCCTGGAGGGAAGATCCACCACCAATAAGTTATATAACCTTTAGTCCTTGCATCAGCTAGAATACCTCCCCACGTGGGCAGGCCATGTGATATACCTAGTATAGCAAGCCCTGCTTCTGCTATGATCGCACTTGGAGTTGAAAGCACCAAGCTTGCAAGTATATAAGGAGTGAGTTGAGGGAGTATATGTCTGAACATTATTCTTCTACTTCCAGCTCCCAGAGCTCTTGCCGCTTCTACATATTGCTCTCCTTTAATAGAGAGAGTGAAGGATCTTATTATAATAGCTAGTCCAGGCCATCCGAACACTACTAGAACTATTAGTATTATAGAGAGAAGAGTCCAACCCTTGGCAACAGGATCCTGAATCTGCGCTATGAACTGCGATGCCTGAACACTAGTTGCTATGAGAACTAGAATGGGTAGGAGAGGTATGTTACCCATAACATCCACGGTTCTCTGAATTCCTTCATCGATTAATCCTCCATAGAACCCGCTTACAATTCCTGCCAGGACTCCTATCGCGGTTGATAAGATCGCAACGCTGAGTCCTATTGCGAGCGCTATAGGAAATCCATAGAGTAGTCCCATGTAGAGATCTCTTCCCAGATAATCGGTTCCCATAAGACCGTAGCATGTTCCGAATATGACTAAAGTTAATTCCTTCGCTACAGTGATCGGCGGCGTGTAAACCCCACTATACACTATATCAAGTTTGAAGAGATAGTCTCCCGGCAGTATTGTTGAATTAACCACAATACCTGCTGGAGATACTTCTGTAACTTTTTTGAATATAAGTTCCTGGAGTGATCCTAGTATGCTCAGGCTGTTAATAAGCCATCCTCTCTCTTGGAGATATTGATTGACTATATCTCTAGCTAGCATCTCGCTACTTAATCGGAGTGTAGTGCTTATATAACTCGTGTTAGGGCTTACAGGAGTTGTATAAGAGATCAGCGTATATGTATAGTTATCAGGTCTTCGAACTGTGAGTATGATATTTATGTTTGTGGTACCCCGGGGTATTTGAAGATCTTTTACCAAGACTAGTATATTTGATGGCACTCTGTTCAATCCTTCAGGGAGTGTGTAGGTGTATGTATACGAAAGATCAATACCCCCGCTTGTTTGTATGATGCTGTATCTGTGTTGAGCTAGATTTTCCATAACATGCTTCAGACACGGATATCCTAGAATCCAAGCCCACTCAGGTGGTGCATTAGGCGGATACATTTCCCAAGCTTGTGGCTGGGTCCATTCAACGGGAAATGAAGGTGGTAGTGATACCAGTGCGTATATAGACATTATAACTAGAAATGCTAGAAGAGCTATAGAGATTCTGCCGGCTAGCTGGGATAGTACGTATTCTCTGAGAAAGCTAAGTATTCTACCTAAACCCAGGATCAGTTTGGATCCTAGTGAGCTCATCAGTATCTCACCCTAGGATCTAGGAATATATATAGTATTTCAAGAATCATCCTAGCGATTACATACACAAGTGTGAACACATATGTGAGACCTATAATGGTTGACGCATCTCCTGTAGTTATTGCAGCATAGTATAGAGTTCCCATCCCAGGCCAGTCGAATACTGATTCTGTTATTATAAATCCTCCTATACTCCCTGCTAGACTGAGAGCTATGTAAGTTGCTATAGGAGGAGCTGCTGCTCTCAGGATATAGCTTCTATATATATACTTCTCAGGCAATCCTTTAGCCTGTGCTACGGTCACGAAATCCTCTCTAACTACTCTTATTAGAGTTGCTCTTATAGAGTATGCGGTGCCTCCGAGGAAGTTTATGACTATTGTCGTCACTGGTAGCCACATGTAGTATAGGAGAGTAGGTATGCTACTCAGATCTCCTGACATTATGCTATTGATAGCTGATATCGCACCTCTTCCAGATGTGGGAGCTATACCTAGGTCGTATCCAAATATGAAGAGAAATATAAGTGCCAACCACCAGAGTGGTAGCGCGTTCATCACCGCTGCATAAGCTATTACACTTCTGTCATAAATGCTTCCAGCTCTGAAAGCCGCTCTAGGTCCTATGAGAAGTCCTAGAATGATAACTATAATCTCTGCTACTGTTATCATGAGAATCGTTCTAGGAAGAACTGTGAGTATGGCATCTGAAACTGTGAGAGGTAGCTGTCTCCCTACTACCTGGGCTACATCATTGCTCATCACATCTCCTAGTCTGAGAACTAATACATTCAAAGCCAAAGGGATCACACGTTCGGTCCAGGGCTTATCCACTCCATATATGCTTCTAAGCTGTAGAGTATAATTCGCTACAAGATCGTTGATCTGCTGAGATGTGAGATTTCTAGCTTTTTGAAGAGAATCTCTATAGACTCTTGCTTCTTCAATTATTATAGCATTCCAGATCTTCTGATCATAACCTGTTGCTCCTATTATGAATGCTGTTAGAAAGACTACCACGATAAGAGCAAGGATCAGAAGAAGAGCTCTTCTAATGATAATATAAGCGAGACCTGGCATCTTTCCACCTGTCTCAAATTAGGATTAGGTAATTAAAAAATAAGCTTTGATTTAAATCTTAGCTGATCTTAGCTATTTTCTTCTAAATAATAACATTACTATGAGAACTAGGTTCACTAGAGAGAGTCCTAGAACTCCATATACTAGAGGTACTATACTTGATACAGTATTCTGAACATTAGATACGCTACTTGATAGGGTGTCAATCCTAGCAGATAGATCACTACTGACACTGTTCAACCTGTTATTCAACGTATTGATCTGAGATGTAAGCTGCTGGTTTGTAGCGTTGAGAGCACCACTCAGATCCGAGATACTTCTACCAAAGGTATTCGATAGAGTACTCAAGCTTTCAGATAGAGAGGTACTCAGATTACCGAGAGCGCTTGATAAAGTTGCTGCGAGAGCTCCTAATCTGCTCTCGAACTCAGCTCTTATAGCGTTGATCTGTTGTGCTGTGGAGTTGGCAACTGATGAAATCTGTTGTGCTGTGGAGTTGGCAAGCTCTTGTAATGCTCTTTGCATAGCTTCGTTAAATTGTTGTGCTGAAGCTGGTATAGCTTCTAAGGATATTGTTGTCGCATCAGGTATAGCTACGTTCTCGCTGAATGCCAGTATCTGTATCTGATATAGATAGTAGGGCTTAAGCCTGACAGTTATATCAGTAGGTAGCTGGAATACAAATATATTAGGTGTGATGTTCGTAGCCATGCCAACAGTTATTATAGTTCCTGTTTGCACCTCAGCAACAACGTACTTAACTACTAGAGGTGGTACTCCAGCTACTGTGACGTTTACTGTGAAAGGTTGTCCTATAACTAGGGTTGGCGTCGCGACGTTGAGTATCTGAGTAGGTATTGGTATGCCGAAGTACCAGTCTCCCTTCTTAAATGGATATGTTGGATCTCTAAAGGCTTTTATAACTGCAACCTGGTTAGTCGGATCGAATGAATCTAGATAGAAAGGTCCTTGAGAGATCCAGGCATGACCATGAGCATCAATCCATGAGGAGAGAGCTTGAAGTCTCGAACTCCACTCATCCTGAGTCATATAACTCTTTCCATTAGGAAGTGTGAAGAATCTACTGGGCACACTAGAGGCTAGTGGTATAGCAGCTTTAATATCTTTGGCAGCATCTGGTAAGACTAGATTAAGAACAGGTCTCTTAAGAGCTTGTGAAGCTGTTGTTGAGAATGTATACTTCTGGAGGTCGAATACCAGCATGTTCTGTATATACAGTAATTCAGCTGGGTTGTAGTCTGTAATGGTAGCATAGCTAGCTATATAGTTAGGATCGAAGTGCCAGTAATCTACATAAACCTCTAGGATCTTTCTGTTCTCATCAATTCTAAATCCTTTGATAGTATCGAAGAAGGGTTTGTTAATAGCAGCTATAGAACCTTCTATACTACTCTTAGTAGAGTTATAAACAAGATCAAACCAGAATGCTAGATTACCTAGCACGTCTCCCCATGTTATCGTCACATTATCATGCCATTTAGTGCCTATGAATTTTGACATGTCAAAGTATACTACAGATATAGCTTTGGTGCCATTAGGAACGAAAACCCATCTACCTGTCTTCGCATCCCATATAAACGCGTCTGAGGGAACAGTTAAAGTTCCCGTAGGTCCTGCTGTTTTTACGGTGTAATTAACTCTAAATGGTATAGGTTCTCCGTTGAATGGATGACTCCATGTGAATGGGTCTGCTGTCGCGTACATTATATCTACACTGTATACATCTGTAAAGCCTCCGTATACATTCCATATAGTCCTCGTGGTGTACACCCATAGATGTCCTATTGTTAGAGTGCTTCTTCCTGGAATGAAGATCTCTCTCGAGTTAAACAGAGATCTGAAGCCGGCACCTAGATCCTGTGTCACACCCTGGAGGTTTGCAGATACTGGGTATAGATCTATTCTATTAGCAACCCAAGCTCTTACAGCATCCTTAATACATATATCAACTCCACTTCTGTATAGGCTGTCTCTTTCATCCTTGCTCGTGAATTGTCCGAAGTAGATCTTCATACCTATCTCATCCATTACATCATCTCTAAACCACCACCATCCAGGAGTCTGCCAGCCCGGCATGTAGCCGTACCATGGAGCGCAGAATTGGTTTATGGAGCCACTATCATATCTGGTAATAGCAGTCCTACCCCAGCCTTCTGTGTATATGTGCCATAGGAAATCTGTTGGATTGCTGTCATAGACTCTTGAGAGAGCTTCTCCAAAGGTTAGATACTGTCTGTTCACGGTAAATCCTAGCGATTCTAGAGCGCTGGCGAAGAGATCTCCTATCTCTTTTCTCTCATCCTCAGTTCTTATTATGAATGTAAGAGTTATAGGACTGCCAGCATAGTACCACTTTCCACCAACCTTATAGGCTCCTACTGCTGTGAGTGCCTGGGTTATCAGCTGGTCTGCATAACTTAGATCATATCTAAACTGGTATTTTGCAACTATATCTGCTATAAGCAGATAATCAGGGTCGTATTTAGAGAGAAATGTATACATGGGAGCTGCATAGCCTCTGTATATGCTCTTCACAACATAATCTCTATCGATCGCGTAGTTAAGAGCAAATCTAACTTGCTGCAACGCTAGTGGGTTTATATTCTTACCGTCACAGCATATATCTACATAGGTCTTGTTTGTTTCTGGGTCATAGTATACCTGTGTGATCACGCTCTCAGGATATCCTATCAAAGCTGGCAGATACTTACCTCTCTGATCTCCGTCTAATACTATTTCCTTAACAGGGGCTGGGTTGAATATGAAGTCTACTAATCCTGAAGGAGCTTGGACAAATTTAATGATATTAGCAGTTATAAGAGGTTGGAATTGATCCAACTGAGTAGGTCTTATAGCGAAGAGATACCCGTCTAGAGTTCCCTTCTGGAATTCTGGTACTACTGTATCTATGGTGACCCTTCTATATGTTATTTGATCAGATGCAGGTCCTGGAGGAATCTGCTGTGCCTGAGCAAGTGTATAGGATGTCATGAAGCTTATTGAGAGCGTTACTATCATCAGGAGAAGGAGTGCGAAAGAACCAGCCTTCTCTAGAAGGATTCTATTGTTCAAACCATTATTCACCGAATCTCTTAGTTCTCCGAAGCTTATATATTTTTTTGGGGATCTATGAGATAATGAATTTTCAGATTTCTATTATAAATATAAATTTATGAGACACATGATATGCATAGTATAAACTTTTTAATCTGGTGTAGGTCTATATTCTCTTCCTAGGATCTCTCTTGCTATTATCATTCTCATTATATTTGGAGCTCCTTCAGCGCCGGAGATATAACTGTACACACCTCTCAGAGCTGATTCTGCTATAGACTCTGTCGTGTATCCGTAAGCTCCTAGCATTTGAGTTAGTTCGACTATTGATTCAAAGCTTTTCTGAACTCCAAGTAGTTTTGATGCTGAGGTATACTTGTAAGCCTCTGATCTCGAGATCTTACCCTCTGAGTATAGATCCATGATCCAAGCGCTTTTTACAACCAGATTCCATACCGCCTCAAGTTCAGCCCAGATCTCAGCTATTTTAAATTGTATAGCTTCATATCTTGCAAGAGGCCATCCGAAAGCGGTTCTGCTCTTAACAAATGATATGACATCATCTAGAACTCTAAGTGCAGAGCCTATAGCTGCAGCTCCTATGAGTAGTCTAGCTCTCATAAAACCTTCCATAGCATATACAAATCCTCTCCCTTCTTCTCCTATAAGATTTCTTCTGCTAAGTCTGACGTTATTCATTTTAATAGCTCCCGTACTAATACCCTTCCTCCCCATAGTCTCGAAAAGACTTATTTGAATGCCATCGCTTTCTATAGGAAGATAGAATGCTGATATAGCTCTATGACTTCTCTCCTCAGAGGTCTTAGCAATTAGAAAGAAACCTCCACCCCACTCCCTGGCTTCTCTAACTCCACTAATGTAAACCTTCTCACCATTAATTACATATCCATCTCCATCTTTGACTGCGATAGTCTTGAAGTTAACGAGATCGCTCCCTCCCTGAGGTTCTGTAGATGCGATTCCTAGAAATCTCTCTCCTCTACAGATTTTAGGTAGAACCTCCTCTCTCACTTCTTCTCTTGCAAACATCTCTATTACTTTACCCCATACATTGTTAACCACTATATATACAGGGAGGCTCATCCCAGGATCGTGATAACCTACCTCACGCATTATATGAACAGTAGTTAGATAATCCAGACCTGGACCTCCATATCCTGGAGATATGTTAGGTGTGAGAATGCCTTGTTCAGCCATCTTCTTAAAAAGTTCTCTATCCATAACTCCTCTTAACTCTATATCTTTATACCTAGGACTTACCTCTCTTGAGAGAAACTCTCTTACTACACCGATTAGAACCTCCAGATCTTTTGGGATCGAGAAATCCATGAAAGGCACCCAGATATAGTGAATCTAGGAGAGTAATAAGTAGAAGAGACTTCCCACCCTAGATGCCACACCTAATCTCTTCTCTCACTCTCATCCTTAATCAAGCATTTGTTCTCACAGATCTTCTCACATATGAATTCAGCCAGATCCTCTAAATAAGTGTTCACGATATACGCAATAAGATCTGGAGATATTTCTCTGTGTAAGATGCTTCTCAGAATCAACATTCTGATCATTTCTTCTCGAGTTGTAGTATCACTATGAAACCATCTCATCCAGAAATCCTCCTTATAGAAATCCGCCCTACTCATAAAACCTCTACCCAATAAATTAAAAACCCAGGCTCATGATATAAATAGTAGAGTACTGGAGATCTGGATTCATATTCAGGATCGCTTTCTCGCTTTTCTCTACACTTCCTCTCCTCAACATAGATTCTGAGCTCTTAGAATAGTTTCATGCCTAGAAAAATCTCATATCCTACGAATCATCTTTCAAGACATTGAAATAATCTTTACACTCCAGAAGATGAGGATAGAAATATTAATAAACGTACCAGCATACTCCTTTGATATATCTTAGGAATAAGCTGATGCATGTCATCACGTCTCTATCTTCTCTCCTGCAACTCCGCATCTGATGCATGTTGATGATATCAGTATTAGGTTGATATACCTGGTCTCAGACCCTTGTGATAAAGATCAGCATGAGATCTGGGATAGCTACATGAGGTATACTTACTCTTAACTCTGATATTAGTCGTCGAGATCATCAGAGAGCTTTTTCTTAAGACTCATGATAAGCTATGAGTATGAGTTTTTAAAGTCTGTTATGTGTAGAAGTCTTTTATATTATCTTTCTTCATTCAATCTACTCTATGGTGAGGTATATACAGTACTTCACAAGAGCGTATCTGAGTAGAAATAGTAGAGGAGAGGCGATTCTCAAGATCTCTGAAGAAGATCTATCCGAGAATGAAGTTGGCATAGGCTTAGGAGGGAAACTCTATAGCATGGCTATATCAACACCCTATGGCTGTGTGATAGCTCTGAGTCTCGAGCTTACTACTCCAGATATGATCTACGCAGCTCTAGCACTTCTAAATCCTCTGAATTCAGAGGATACTCAAATTCTTGAGAAGATTATCAGCTCTAGAGAGATTCACATAAGTTTAGGAGAGAGAATTCTAGGAGTTTACAGACTTTCAGAGGCGGAGGTGGATAGATTAAGCTATACTATGAGTAAGACTAGAGAATGTGATATAATGAGATCTGTAGAAGTAGATCTTGACAAAGCGTATGAATGGATTGTATCTAGCCTAGGCTAGTCTTTATAGTTTCACAGGAACCGAAGGCATTCTAAGAATTCTAAACACATAATATAATGCTACGAGGAAGACCAGTATACCGCTTAGAGCAGATAATATTGGTATGTGAATAGACTGTCCCAGAGATCTTAGAATTGCTGACGTCGCCATGACTCCTACGAGTATTATAGATTCTAGGGGTAGAAGTTTTGGATTCTCTCTCCATATTATACCTGGTATCAGAAGAGGTGTGCAGAAAGAGATCATAGTAACACCTAGAAATCCTATCATAGCTAAATGAAATGAAACACCCCATGGAGCTATCAGTGATATGGGAAACGAGAGAAATCCTATGATCTTTGATACACTTGTTCCAAGTCTATATATGTCTCTGCCACCGATCTTTGGTATGAAGAATATGAGAGCTGTTATCGGTAGAAGTATGAGATTGTTATATCTCGTGATAATAGCTAGAACCCATGAGATCACGAATATTGCTGTGTATATGAGGATTCTGGTAGGATCCATCTTCTCTTTTCTCATATTAGGGTCTGCTCTGAGTAGAAGACTTGATACAGATGCTAGGGGGAAGGCTAGCACTCCTAAAAGTCCTGAGAAAGGTGTTGTGAGAGCTAGGATCAGTCCTGCCATAACGATAATATTAGGAGCTCTCCTCATGGTAGTACCAAACCCTCTACGCATATATTGGATCACGTGAGCTATAGAGCCGATCCAGAGAGTAATCTGCCATACAAGAGATTCTGGAAATATCAATGCGTATAAAGCGCTAAATATTTCGGAAGACAGGATTACAATACTTATTAGTGGGTGGGGCATCATTCCTGAGAAACCTGGTACCTGACCCCACATAACTCCCAGATAAAATAGTCTTACAGCGAAAACCATTAGAAATCCATGAAGCTCAGGTTTCTCGCCTGCGATTAATACTCCTAGGATTATATATACAGGTGTCATATAAAGAGGTATCTGAGAGGATCTAGACCATATGAAGAAGCTTCTGATATCTCTTCTGATCATCTTAGACCGCCATCATTCAAATGCCTTCTCATCATTTATCTCAGTTCCGAGGGTATTAATCATCCTACCATAAGAGTATTATAAGAGTGTTCTAATAAATATTAGAAGGTGATCTAGTGGGTTTCAGAGTAGAGATCTACTCTCACTTCACTTGTCCTACAAGCTATAGACTTTTTAAAAGACTTCTCGAGAGAGGGTTACTAGAAAAAGTAAAGATATACGATGTAGGGGTCAACCCTTATAAAGCTTATGCCAGGAGAATAGTCTCAGTCCCATCAATCTATATAGATGACATCTTATACTACTCAGGAGTTTTCAGCGTGCTTGAAGCTGTTAGAACCATCGAGAACTCTAGCATTCAGCTTGAGGAAAACTTTGACTACGCAAAAGCTGTTGAAAGAATCATGTTAGGATATCTTGATTCATCGATGATAGCTCTCAGCATATTCGTATACGATGATCTTGAATCTCCATTTATATTCAGAGAATTTATAGAAGCTGTTTCGAGACATATCTTCTATAAATACAAGAGTGAGGAGAGTTTTGAGAATCTTAGAAAAGAATTTATATCCTACATAGATAATAATCGAGAGTACTTCTTCGAAGAGCTTCTGAAAGCTGTTGCAAAAATCCTTGCCAGAGATATTGTGTATACATACTGGCCCGAGAAACCTGAGACATATTATTTCGACGATATAAATAAGCTTCTGTCACATATCTATAGCAGACTTTCTCTCGGTAGAGTAGGCATGATAGCCGGTTATCACGAATTGTTAAAACCTAGAAACCTGAGATCTCGAGTAGAATATCTTAAGGATCATATAGATAGAAACTGGGATAATCTG
>JAVZPJ010000004.1:17627-31320 GCA_038881635.1 Sulfolobales archaeon
CTTCTCTAAATATGACTCCAGCTCTCTATAGCTACACCAAGAAGAAAAATATCTTATACCATGTCTTCTGAAGTACTCTTCAACAACCTCTAAACCTTCTGGCACGAAACCTACTCCACTCATTCCGAATTTCTCTGCGTTTAATAGATCTCTATAGGAATCACTTATAACAACCATGTTCTCAGTGTTAAAACCTAGAGATTTGAATCTACTCATGAGATGCATATAGAGATCTGTTTTCCTCTTATAGATCCCTAGATCTCCTACGCTATATACTTCGTGAACAAGATCTCTTATACCAGATCTTCTGAGCTCCTCCTTTATATCTCTAGAAGCTATCTCCCTACCAGTTGTTATAACTATATAGTATCTACCTTTCAAAGCTCTCAGAGTATCATGAACACATTTGAAGGGTGTTCCGTAGAATCCTGCGTTCATAACATATCTTCTCCACATCTCGTTCCAGAACCTCCATCTCTCCGGAAATTCTTTATCATTAATATATCTACTGAGATCGTTTTCATAATACTCTATAACAAAAGATCTCGATGAGAGGTCTGGGATCTCCGACCTACGATCTGAGAGAGTGCTTATAAAAGCTACATACATGCCTCTGAGACTATCGATAAGAGTAAGATCTAGATCTACTAGCAATACTTTTCCCAAAGGCTTCACAGCCCTCTAACAATATAATAGAAAGATTAAAAACCTCGACTTCTCCAAAGCTCTTTCTACATACCTTCTATAGAGCTCGATCATAAGATCATTAGAACATATAAAAAGCTTGAGACCAGCATAATCATCATATTTTGTTCATTACTAGGAAAGAAGGTCAGTTAGGCTCCTAACTCTTCATATTTTCAGCGTCCGCCACACACATCATCCCACTAAGATAACTCCACTAGAATACCTTCATCTAGAGATTTAAATAAAGATCCGATGTGAAGATATAGGGGAGTGGGGAAAAAACAACTATAGATTACTTCTAAGATGTCTGAAGAGGTAGCTGACTTCTATCAGCGTAGTGAACCACATAATATTTTGGATCGAGACTCTGAAGAATATAATAGAAAGCCTTCCAAGGATCTGATTTCTCACCACATGTATACACATCTACTGTAGCATAGTTATACTCTTTCCATGTGTGTATAGCTATGTGGCTCTCCTCAACGAGGACTATGACGGAAACCCCTCCCTTAACCCCGCCGAAACTCCATGATCTGGCTTCAACTACGTGCATATTGGCAAGTTCTGCAGCTTTTAAAGCTGTTTCTTTTATATAAATTTCATCTGATATCTTTGAGAGATCCATTCCATATAGATTTCCATAGACATGCTTACCAATTATATATGGATCTCTATTCTCCCCGGATTCGGACATCTCTCTTTTTTATCCCTCATGTATTATGTGAGATTTTAACCAGCTTATAAGTGTATACCTTTTGGCATTTTCTCTTACTAGGATCTCTGGTAATACCGTGAGAACTACTGTTCCTGTTTCTCGAGTAGATTGAAGAATGTATTCACATAGATCTTTGAAGCTCTAATAATATCTCCAACCTCTATATACTCATCAGGTGCGTGAGCAGTCCCAAGAACTCCAGGACCGTATGTAGCCACATCATATCCTGCTCTAGCGTAATATCTCATATCAAGACCTCCTATACACACCACCTTTCTAGCCATACTACCTAGAACCTCTTCTGATGCTCTTTCTAAAGCTCTAACCACAGGGCTTTTGAGATCCACTATAACGGGTTCTGAGATCTGCTCCAACACTACCTCGGCTTCTACACCGATTTCTTTAGCGATGCTAAGAATCTTGCTTCTCAGATTCTCCCAAACCTCCGAAGCTTTTTCTTCTATAATAACTCTCCTATCAAAGCTGAAAACAACCTCGCCAGGGACCTGATTAGTCTTTTCACCGCCTTTGAGAAAACCTCCTATCATTATGGTAGCTGTATTCCCTTCTGGAACATCATACTCATATCTACTCTTTATACTAAAAGTCTCTGGAACGATTCTCCTAAACATCTCTCCAGCGAGCATCACCATCTTTTCAAAAGCATTAACACCCAGCCAAGGTGTTGAGGCATGTGCTGTTCTTCCTCTAACGATGACACGACCCCAAACAGTGCCTTTATGACCTATATATATCTGATTCAAGCCGCTGGGTTCGGAGATTATAACATGCCTGCCTCTCACTCTCCCTATAGAAACTAGATACTCTGTCCCTGTATAGCCTCCTATTTCTTCATCTGGTACTAGGGCTATCTCTAATCCCAGCCTATTTCTATCAGCATAGTCTCGGAGAGCTATCATGGATATTATCGATGATACTATCCCGCCCTTCATATCGGTAGCTCCTCTACCATAGATCCTTCCATTTATCTTCACGGGTTTAAAAGGATCTGTGATACTCCATCCAGGTCCTCCTGGAACTACATCGTAGTGTCCATTAAAGTGAAGTATGGTATTGCTCTTATCACCTATACTAGCTATTATAATCCTTCTACGCCTCCCCCTACCTTCGGCTGGAACTTTCTCGTCAACAAGATTCTGGGGTACATCTAGTATCTCTACATCAAATCCTTCTCTCAAGAGTCTTTCACTTGCGAAATTTATGAAATCATTATAATGCTCTCCTGAAGGTGAGACTGTGGGAATTCTTATCATATCTATTAGAAGTTCTTCAGCTAGATCTCTCATAGAATCAATTTTTTCATGAATAGATCTCAAATCCTCATGTGATATCATTATACTCACTCTATAAGTTATCCTAGAAGGGTTTATTAACATCCGCCATCTGTCAGCATCTATAGTATACTGAAAGCCCCATTATCAGAGGAGCTAGATGATAACATGATAGAGATGTGTCAGCAATAACAAACCTCAGATCCTCTCTCAGAAGAAGTTCTATAATCCCTCCACTACCGTTCTTAATCTCTTCTAAGGTTTGTTTGGTAGTTGCAATACACCTACCTCTAAGAGTCTTCTCCACATATGATCTTCTCTCCTCAGAAGTGAGCTTGTCTATGGTGGTTAGTACTATATCAAGAGGTTTTAAACCTGAGGCTTTTAAGATATAGTAGTCTGCCGGTGTTAGAGCAATAACATCAATACTTCTATTCCTTGTAATCTTGGAGATTTTACCTGTAGCATGATCATATAGTTTCTTAAGACTTTCTCCAGCACCTCTCAGATACAGAGGGTCTATATCTAATCTACCTAGATAATCTACTATAGAATCAATGATGATATGGAAGGCATCAGGATCATATATGAAGCCTTCTTCAAAAATCTCTCCAGAGATCTGAAGAGGTTTATAACCTTTCTTCATCGAACTCTCCAGAAGATCTAAAATCTCCACTCCTTCAATACTTACATTATATCTCTTCGAAAGAATTATAGCACCTGAGAAATACTTCTTAGAATTCATCGAAGTTGTTTCAAACTCTTCAGCTGTTTCTACTTTGAGATCCTTCGGTGCTATGAATATGATTAGCTTCTTAAGATACCCTGGATTAACCAGTATTCTCTTCATATATACAACCATCTTAACACCTTATGCTCTATATATCTTAGAGTGAAATAGAATGATAACCCTACTACGCTGAGGAATAATATTGAGGAGTACATCCCCGTATAATCAATCCTCTGCCAGTAGAAGTATATCAGGTAACCCACTCCACTACCTCCAACAAGACTTTCTACTATGAAGAGAACTGCAAATGCTGTGTTAAGAGAGATCCTGATCCCCGTGAGTATCCCAGGTAGGGATGAGGGTATTATAACGTATCTTATAAGATGAATTCTACCACCCTTCATTACGATGATCAGATCCCCTAGATCTCTCGGAAACCTAGATGACCATTCCATAACCGAGAGTGCTGTAGGGTAGAATGTTATTATGCTTAAAAGAGCTATCTTACTCCATTCAACACCTAGAAGGAAGAAGAGTATGGGGAGTAAAGCTACATGAGGTATAGGGTATGTGAGAAGTACTATACTAGAGATAAAACCTTTAGAAAATCTAGGACCCCACGTAGCCAGGATTCCTAGAACTAGGGCGCTGGAAGTAGAGATGAGAAGCGCTATGAATATTCTCTCTAGAGATACTCTCAGATTATATATTAGAACTCCGCTAAGAAGATCACTATAGATTCTTCTGAGAACCTGATCAAGACCAGGAGTATATGGCTTGGATAATAACATTGACAAGACCTCCCACAGGACTATGATTATGGCTAGTGATAGAAAATACCAGATTATACTTGTAGAGGTTATAAAATTGCCTCTCATAAGATCTTCATTATCTCTCTTGTTTCTATCCATCTCTCACACTACTCTAAATCCTGAATCTAGTATTCTTACTATTCTACTATAGAGATCTCTAACATCATAATTATTCTTGTCATAGACCTCTATTATCTTAAGAGGTCTGTCTCCCACGATATATATGAGATCCCCTAATTCTACAGCATCTTCTATATTATGAGTGACCATAAGTGTTGTAGTCCTCAGATCTCTATTTAGCTTTCTTATAAGATCTATAAGTTCTCTCCTACTTCTCAGATCAATCATTGAAAGAGGTTCATCCATTAGAAGAACCTCGCTCCTAGAGACGAGAATCCTCGATATAGCAACTTTCTGACTCTCACCACCTGAAAGCTCTCTGGGGTATCTGTCGAGAAGCTCTCCTATACCCAGCTTCTCTGCTATTTCATAGACTATCTTTTCCCTATTAACTCTACTTTCTCCAAGGATCTTGAGAGGAAGCTCTATATTATCTCTAACTCTCATCCAAGGATACAATCCCGAACCTTGAGGTATATAGCCTATTCTACCTCTCATCTCCCAGGGACTTCTACCGTGGATCTTGACAGAACCTTTCACAGGTCTTAAGATCCCTGCTATGATCTTCAGCAATGTTGTTTTCCCAACTCCATTAGGTCCTAGAATTACGGAGATCTTGTCAGAAGGAAATTCTATTGAAAGGTCTTTTAAAATATATCTATCTCTAGTATAATAGAATGAAACCTCTTCCAGAGATATCATACTTCCTCCTCTGCTAAACCACGTTATCTACATACACCGAGTAGTTGTACACATTATTTATAAGCCCTCTCTCGTAAAGCCATCTTGAGACCTCATCAATAAGATCTTGTGGCACAGATCTTATTTTTGACTTCCATTCGATAGTAAATAAACCTTTCAACTGATCCGGTATAAAGAGCTTTTCCTCAATAATCTTTCTATACTTCTCAGGATTGCTATTGTAGAGCTCTATAGCTTCATTTAATACTCTCGCAAGTTTTACCAACTCCTCTCTACCAACTGGATCTTTGAGTATACTCTCTCTAGCAACTAGAACAACTAGATCCCTATACTTTGCAACTATCTTTGCACCATTCTTTACAGCTAGAGATCCCCAGGGATCTGGTAGAACTGCCGCAGGGATCTTACCCTCTATAAGAAGTTCATACCTGGTAGTTATACTAGGAGTATCTATAAAGTTAATTCTACTAGGATCCATGCCTAATCCTCTTAGCATTTTCCATGCAACATATTCTATTATCGTATTTCTAGATATAGCGATAGAGTTTATATATTCCAGAGGCTCGGTAGAATTAGGAGATAGTAAGAGATAGAAACCAACATTAGATTCATTGTCACTATCGCAGCATAGAAATCCTATGATCTTTATCGAGATATTTCTAGATATAAGCATTAAAGCTCCCACAGGATCATTAATAGCTACATCTATAGATCCGCTTACAAGAGCTGAATCTCTATCTCTCGCAGAACCAAACATGTATATCTCTATATCAAGACCTTCTCTCTTGAATAACCCCTCCTCATCAGCTACTAGAAACATAAAGGAATCAACGACAGGAATAAGTCCTATTCTCAGCTTCATACCTTGTCTAGCTTCCGTGGTCGTAGTTGTAGATGTTAAGACTGTTGCCACACTACTCTGCTGAATCCTCGATAAGTAGAAGCTGTAGGCTACTCCTACGAGCACAGCTACTAAAATAAGTACAGCAATAATATAGGTGATGTAGAATCTTCTGCTCAACATAATTCCCGTAGAAAACGTGTTGGTAAGGCTTATAAGCTTATAGATATTTGTTCTTCTGCCTATATTAGCCTTCTTATAGGATAATATTGGAGACATATGTTCAAAGATCTGAGAGAGTATCTCAAGCACCTCGAGAAAAGAGATCTAGTTAAATACATTGATGTCGAGTTAGATCCTGTTCTCGAGATACCTGAGATGGCTAGGAGATTCATATTATCTCGAGGACCTGTAGTTGTTTTCAACAAGGTGAAGGGATATCCAGGCTGGAGAATGATCTCTAATATATTCAGAGGTATTGACTCTTTGAAAGAGCTATTCGGCGTTGAAAAACTTGAGGATCTAGGTGAGAGATTTCTCGGTATTCTCGAGAGAATATCTCCGGAAGGAGGTTTTATAGAACGTTTAAAAGGATTTACAGATGTTATAAAGATCGGATCTGTACTTCCTAAAACTATTAAGAGAGGTGATTTCGAAGATAACAGTGTTAAGGGAGGTTTTGAGAAGGTTCCTATACCGAAGATATGGCCTAAAGATGGCGGGAGATATATAACTTACGGATTGGTTGTAACAAAAGATCCTGATAGAGAGATCTATAATATGGGGGTATATAGAGTTCAAGTTCTAGACGATGAGAAAGGTGCTATTCACTGGTTTATGCATAAAAGAGCTTCTATAGCTTATAGAAGATATGCTGAGAAAGGCTCGAGTAAGATGCCCGCTGCTATTATAGTGGGAGTGGATCCTGCTACAATGCTTGTAGGAGCTCTCCCAGTACCCTACCCAATTGATAAGTATATTTTCACATCAATTCTCAGAGGAGATTCTCTAGAATTAGTGGATCTAGATGGTCTAAGAATACCTGCTCATGCAGAGGTCGTGTTCAAAGGCTTTATATCTCTAAGTGAGTTTGCTGAGGAAGGTCCTTTCGGAGATTATAGAGGGTATTATGACGGGATCTCTAGAGTACCTCTATTCAGACTTGAGCAGACATTCTATAGAGATAATCCTCTCTACTACTTCACAATTGTTGGAAAACCCTATATGGAGGACACGTGGATTGGTAAAGCTGCTGAGAGGATATTCCTGCCTTTCATAAGATTCCTGTTCCCGGAGATTGTAGACATGAACCTACCTCCTGAAGGACTTTTCACAGGTGGTATAGCTTTCGTGTCTATAAGAAAGAGATTTCCCGGTCATGCTAGAAAGATCATGGCTGGTTTATGGGGTTTAGGACTTTTTTCTCTCGTGAAGATTATTATCGTAGTAGATGAGGATGTTAACGTTCATGATTTTGGTCAGATCCTCTATACAATATCAACAACAGTTGATCCTGCTAGAGATGTTATGATAATCGATAGAATGCCTACAGATGAGCTGGATTTCGTATCTAGAGAGAGAGGTTTCGGATCCAAGCTGGGTATAGATGCTACAAGAAAACTTCCAGAGGAGAATTATGGAAGAAGATGGCCTGAGAAGGTGGAACCTGATCCAGAGGTTAGTAGGAGGATAGATTATCTGATAAGAAATTTAGATCTAGAGAAAATCTTGAGCAACACGTGGTAGAATTGGATAGAGTTCGTGCCTTGATAGATATATCAAGACCTTCTACAGCTCTCTCATCAGTACTAACATCAATTGCATGTAGTGTTTCAGAAGGGAATCCATTTAACGAGGTGAATTCAATAGTTTTAATGCTATTATATCTCGGAGTTTTTCTCTCACATCTCTCTGTCAATGTCTTCAATGATTACTTTGATTACAAGAGCGGTCTAGATATTCTAACTCCCAAAACTCCGTTTAGCGGTGGTAGCAAGGTTCTTGTAGAGGGAAGACTTAGCGAGAGAGAAGCTCTAGTTTTTGGACTTGCTCTTCTCTTGATCTCGGCGTCAATAGGATTGTATCTAGCATTCTTAAGAGGGTTTCTAATAATACTCTTCATGCTAGCTGGAGCTGCTATTATAATTCTATATACGAGGATTCTCACAAGATACTCTCTAGGAGAGCTTTCAGTATATCTAAAAGGAGTTGTAGTAGGTGCTGGAAGTAGTTATGTTGTGTTTAACAGTATAACTCCAAGATCTATTCTTCTAGCAAGCTTCTACGGACTAGCTTCTATGATTATACTTTACATGAATAGCATACCGGATAGAGATTTAGATAAACTCTTTGGGAGGAGAACTCTATCTGTTATAACACCTCTGAACAGACTTGCAGATCTCTATAGAATTCTTATAGTTGCGTCAGCTCTTAACATCGTGCTCATATCCTTATTTTACGGATTTGGATTGCTCCTGCTCATCCTTTCAATACCTTCACTTTCTCTCCTCATATACAATAGTGTGACTCTAGAGAGAATCCTCTCGAGAGGGTTTGCAAGAGATTTAAGCCTTCTCTCAGGAGTGTTAGGTGTTAATATTCTCTCATATAGATCTCTAGAATTCATGCTCTTGCTAGCTCTAATGCTTAGGATAGCTCTCTACTGAGAGTTGTAAGTTTTTAGTTTTCAAAGTAATGGTTAGTAGGAGGAGAGTGCTGTAGTAATGAAGTATGTGATTAAAGCAAAGATTGAGATTGATGGTGTAGTTGAGAGACCTGATATAATAGGAGCTATATTTGGACAGACAGAAGGGCTTTTCGGTAGTGAATTCGATCTAAGAGATCTTCAAGAGAAAGGAAGGATCGGAAGAATATATGTTGAGTCTAAGAGTAGCGGAGGTAAGACCGTCGGAGAGATCATAATACCTTCTAATCTGGATAAAAGCGAAACAGCACTTTTAGCCGCAATGATTGAAAGCGTGGATCGTGTGGGACCTTATAACGCTAGAATCTACGTAGTTGATCTCATAGATCTCAGGGTGGAGAAGATCAAGAAGATTATTGAGAGAGCTAAAGATCTCATGAGCAGATGGGGGAAAGAGAAGACATTAGATCTTAAAGAGGTTTTAAACGAGATAAATAGTGTTGTAAGAATCGCATCGATAACATCCTACGGACCTGAGAAGCTCCCCGCAGGACCTGAGGTTGCAACAAGCGATACAATAATAGTCGTGGAGGGGAGAGCAGACGTTATAAATCTTCTGAGAGCCGGGTATAAGAATGCTATAGCATTAGAAGGAGCTCAAGGAAAGATCCCTGAAAGCTTGATCAAACTCGCTCAAAAGAAGACTGTAATAGCATTTCTAGATGGAGATAGAGGAGGTGATATGATTCTTAAGAATCTAATCGAGAACAATCTAAAGATAGACTATATAGCAAGAGCACCTTCAGGAAAGGAAGTTGAAGAACTTAGTATAAGAGAAATCGAGAAAGCTCTTAAGAATGCTATACCATTCTCAGAATACTTAAAACAGCATGAGAAGAAGAAAGAAGTCAAACCAGTTGAAGCGCCAGCCCAGCTATCTAAAGAAACGGCTGAAACCCAGATCATTCAGATGCCACAGCCAGCTACTTCAGAGACTCAAGCTACTACCGAGAGTGGGGGGAGTGAGACCACAGAAGCTCTTGAGAAGATCTCTAGAGAATCTTCTCTTGAAATACCTCAGACAGAGAGTATCACATCAGGTGATATTGAAACCGTTGAGAAGTCTTCTTCTATTACTTCTGAGATTCATATTGAAATTCCTGAAAAGATCGCTCAAGAAGTTAGAGAACTTATAGGAACTCTGAATAGTGTTATCTATGATTCTAGCTGGAATTCTATTGCGAGAGTAAGTGTAAGAGATCTCTACGACTATCTAGAGAAGGGTAATGGCGATAATATCTATGCAATAGCTCTTGACGGTATAGTGACTAGAAGACTGATCGATATTGCTAAGAAGAGAGGTGTTAAGATACTTATAGGATATAGAGTGAGTTCTCAGATAGCAGGTTCCTCTGAAGATGTTCATGTATACGCCTTCGACGAAGTTCTTAAGAAGATCCCTTCTTCGTGAAATCAAACAAGCTTTTTGCTCCTCTAAAGCTTCTGAGAGTTTTCTCAGATACTCCGAAGTATCCTAGAACTCTTAGAGATGCTGGTATTATCTGATGATCTATGTAGTAGTTCGTGTCAATATCTCTTACATCTGCATATATATAGGGTATGGCTCTGTCACTTACCTTTCCTGAACCCTTGATTATCACATAACCTATTTTATCTCCGATAGCTATTCTACCACCTTTAGCTATGAGGATCTTAGCAGCTTTCACATGCGGAGCGTCTGCCTCGTATTCTTCAAGCTTCTTTGTTATAGTCTTCCATATAACTAGTTTCTCGATAGGGATCTTACGCTCCTCAAGATCTCTTATAACATTTCTCACATACTCAACAGCTTTATCCACACTACCGGATTTAAGCACTATCTCTGCAACTTCTTCTTGAACCTCTTTAGCTAGATCAGTCCAATCACCTCTTACAGCTTCAAACCCTACTATATCTATGAAACCTTCCTTAGTAAGCCCGATATATCTTTTCTTAGCCTCTGTGAAGAAAACTCTTGTGTAAATCTTATCTATTTTAATCTCTAGATCTAGTTCTCTTGAGATTCTCTCTATGAACTCCTCGATCTTCTTTTCATCATAGTTAACAAAGATCGAGTCGGTATCTCCATATATAATATGTAAACCCATGCTCTCTGCTATTTTAATAGCATTACTTATAATAGACCTACCCCAAGCGGTAACAGCCTCAGCACCTTGCTTGAAATACCATCTAGCCCCGATCCAGCCCATATAGCCGTAGGCTGCATTTGCTAGAACTTTAACACCTTTCTGTCTCTCATTGAGAATTCTATACTCGATACTATCTGGAGGATACTTCTTCATCTCTTCTCTAATGCTCTTCCTAAGCTTCAGAAGTGTTTCTAGAACTTTCTTATAGAAACCTGCAGGCTCTCTTCTAAATAGATAAGATGTTCCAGGAGTTTCATAGCATTCTATCCTCTCGCACTCAAGAGGATCTGAAACAAATGTGTCAGGACCTATATTATACTTGATCATGATATTAGGATACATTGATGAGAAATCTAGTACTGCGATATTCTCGTGAACACCTGGTTTAGGTTCTAGAACTATAGCTCCTCTATATGGTTCGTAGGTTCTCTCCTCTCTATTCGGCACGAGTTCTCCATATTTATATGCTTCTCTCATTAGATACCACTCGAGTCTATTTCCTACGGAGGCTGCTCCAACCTGGTCTAGAGGTAGTCCTGTTAATGCTGATAACTGGATTGCGTATGGAAGTATTTTCTCTGCGATCTTGTATGTTGATATTATATCATCTCTAGAGTATCTTAGTAGAACCTCTCTTCTACCGGGATCATCCCAGTATTTGAATATCTCATACCAGTTTATATTAACTCTCTCACTTCTCTTCATAACTCCAAAGAATTCTGCAACATAATCTAAGCTTTTGATCTTGATCTCTGAGATTTCTTCTGCGAAATGATATAGATCTACGTGAAGTCTTCCCGGTATTGATATATGTCCATAAGCACTCTGTCTAGGTTCTCCACCTCTTCTCCTGCCGATATCCAGCTGGATCTTATTTCTCTTACTTCTCTCCATGAGATATGGTATATCGAATAATGAGGAGTTATATCCTACAATTATATCAGGATCATACTTAAGCACGTAATCTATGAATCTCGCTATTATACCATTATCATTCTTGGAATCTGCTGTGTACTGTATGATCTCTTCTCTATCATTCATGAGAGCTATTATGATCACAGGATCGGTATCAGGTCTTGGAGATCCTCTTGGATTATATACTTCTATATCTAAAGCTATGATTCTGAGAGGAGGAGGAATATTACTAGTATTTCTCTTGATTATATCTACAAGCTCGTACTCAGCATCAACTCTATAAACACCTGATCTGGGTGTTTCAACAACTCTGAATAAATGCCATGTGCTTGGAGTGAGATCTTTATCTATAGAGTATCTCATAGCAAATCTTATATCAGCTTCTAGAACTTCTCTAACAAATGGGAGCTGCGCGATCTTCTCTCTATACTCTCTAACACTCTCAGGAATCACAGTCTTAATCTTGAAAACTCTCACCTCTCTACCGAAATACTTCTTCTTCTCAGGAGAAACCTCTATGATAGGGGATCTAGGAATACTAAGCTTCTTAATACTACTTATGATCTCTTCATCGCTGAAACCTTCTTCAGCAACTATATAGAAGTAAGGTCTGAAACTTCCATCTCTTATAAGAACTCTTCTACTACTCCTATCAACACCCCAGATGATTATAACAGGTGTGTTTCCCGAGATCTCATAGGATATATCAAGTACGAAAACCTCAAGATCAACAGCTTTATAATTATGAGGAACCTGTGTCAAGACTCCTCAAATCTAAATAATACCACAACCATAAAATTTATAAGAATACGAATACAGAGAAGCTCAAGAGATTCAGGATAATAAACCCAGGCCACCTAAAATAATACAGGGCCCGTAGCCTAGCCAGGATAGGGCGCCGGCCTTCGGAGCCGGAGGTCCCGGGTTCAAATCCCGGCGGGCCCGCGAACATTCATCTGCTTGTTTAAAGATCGCTTCGGTATTTTCAGATCCGAGGGAGGATAGAAGCTTATCTGTGGAACCTCTCTGCTGTGATTCAATGCACTCATATCGGCATTCATTTGAATAGTATTGTTAAAGCGCAGATTATTCCAGAGATAGCTGGTGGAGGCATGCTTTTGTTCTCTCCGAACACTATTCTACTAGCTACAAGACTGTATCATTGCTTGAGATGTACCAGTATAACGTGCTGAGAAAACACCCATATCTCGAAGCTGAGGATTTATGAACTCATGATTGTGTATATCATCATAATTGCTAGTATCACTGCTAGCTTTTTGAAAATATTTCTTCAGCGATCTCTTGTATTAATGGATGCATCCTATCGATGACAAGGATGACCGCTGGTATTGGATAGGAGAACGGCCGTGAAATATTGTTAAAGCATTCGGCGGCTTCGAAAGCTTTTGTTGATTGCAATGCTCGTCAACAGCAGGTGGCAAGAAGAAAATCAGTTACTTCTCTATCAATTTCTCGACTAGGTTTAACTCTTCACGCATTATATCCTTCCAAGATCTCGATTTAGGTGGTTGTATCTCGGTATATCTTGATTCAAGCATATTTATAGTCATGTTGATCAACGCCTCTATATCCCCTTCTTTAACCAATATAACACCTGGGTTGTTGCCGTAGTTAAATCTTAGAGCAGGTATGTCATAGGCGACCAAAGGTGTACCTAGGTAGAGGGATTCCAATACAGCGTAAGGATAAGCATCGACATGACTTGGATAAAGCATTAACCTGGCCTCGGCAACTACTTTAAACCTCTCTCGCCTGGGAATATACCCTGTTAAGAAAACTTTATCATTAAGACCTATTCTTTTAATTAATTTCTCAATTCTGAGTTTAAGCTTGTGGCCTAAATATCCTGTGACAACCAGTTTTAGATCAGTGTATCTCTTGGAAATCTCCTTGAAAACTTTTAATCCTTCTAAAAATCCTTTAAGAGGATCAGGTCTTCCTCCAAATACAATATAGTTTTTCTTCTCCTTTGTAGAGTTTTTCACCTCATTAATTACTGCTAAGTCCTCGTCGTTAAGCGAAACA
>JAVZPJ010000004.1:31823-161180 GCA_038881635.1 Sulfolobales archaeon
TCTCTCGAGAGTTTCTATGTTTTAAACTTTCACGGAAATAGATAATTGAGATTATGAGTCTTTCAGTATCGCTTATAATACCCGCCAGGAATGAGGCTAGATCTATAGAGAGAGTTCTTAAGATATCTAGAAAGCTGAGAGAGGTCAGAGAGATCATAGTAGTTGATGGAGGTAGCAGTGATAGAACGCCTCAGATAGCTGAGAAGCTCGGTGCCAGAGTTATATTTCAAAGTCTTTACAGGTATCCTGGCAAGGGTATTGCGATGAGAGATGGTTTCTATTATTCGACGGGGGAGATTGTAGTATATGTTGATGCCGATATAAGGAATATATCTGAAGATTTTATAAAAAGCTTGTACCAGCCTATACTAGATGCAGAAGCAGACTTTGTTAAAGGATCTTTCACTAGGAAATCTGATAGAATCACAGAACTCGTTGCAAAACCTCTTCTGAGAATACTCTATCCAGAGCTCATCAGATTCACCCACCCTCTAAGTGGAGAGATTGCAGGACTTAGAAAATCTTTTGAAGTAGTCGAATGGGATCCTGGATGGGGTGTTGATATAGGGATACTTATAGACGTGTATAAAGCTGGTTTAAAGATACTCGAGAAAAACCTAGGATTCAAAGATCATAAGATAAAAACTCCTGAAATGCTTACTGAGATGGCTTACGAAGTTGCAGAAGCTATCATAAGAAGAGCTGTTAGAGATGGGAAGCTCACAGCTGTAGAAGCTGAGAAACTTCTGGAGAAATATCAGAATATAGATCTAGGTGGTGTGGATTGAGATATGTAGTGGTAGGATCCTCTCATAATACCTTTTTCATTTTGAAAGCTCTGAGAGAAGTAGATCCTGTGGGTGTAATATATGTTGTTGAAAGATCTCAGGAAGTCTCCAGAGTTCTAGCATCTCAATTCAATCTAGTGCCACACTCTGGAAATCTCCTAGATCCATCTACATATGAGAAGATAGATGCTGGCAAAGCAGATGTTTTTATAGCTGCAACAGATTCTGATGCTCTGAATATTAGACTTATAGAGCTTATGAAGAGATCCTTTGGTATTCCAAAGGTTATAGGTGTTGTGAACAATCCAGCTAACATAGATAAGTATAGAGAATCTGGAGCAGATCACATTATAAATCCTCTCGCAGGATTAGAAACAATGATCAAGGCATCTATAAGTAGCGATAAGTGGATTAAGTCTCAGACTTCAGAATTCTTCGGAATAGATCTATATATAAATAGATTTGTTAAAAACACAGTATACGGGATCTCGATCTCAGTATTAAGAGATGCTGTTAGAAGATTAAATGATGTGCTTGTAGTGGTTATGAGCAGAGATGGAGAGATCATAAGAGATTCATCTTATGAGCTTTCAGAAGGCGACATAGTATTAGTAGTAGCTCCAATGGGATTAGGTGAGGAGGCTGTGAGAAGTATTGAAAGAACTATAGATCGTCTGAAGATCCTTAGAACAGGTGTTGAGAGTGGAGGTACGAAGCTCTAGTACTCATGCTAAAACTCTCTTCATAGATCTAGATCTCACGATCACGCGAGAGAGAGCTATAGATATTATAGCTAGAGAACTTGGCATAGAAGACATCGTTACACTCATACTGGATTCAAATGCTCCAGAATATGCTAAATCTAGTAAGATAGCTATGATGCTTAGAGGATATGACATAGACTATCTAAAAGACATAGTTTTTAGAAAAACTGAAATCAGAGATGGTGTGGAGAGACTTCTTAAAATAGCTCTAGATAAGGGTTATGAGGTTCATGTGATCTCTTTAACATACACACAATTCACTGAGGCTGTGATGAGAAAGATAGAAATTCTATATAAGATAGATTCTTCAATGATAAGGATTCACGGTCCTAAGCTAGAAGTTGGTCCAGATAATAGAGTGACGGGAAGAATTATAGTAGACCCTACTCAGAGGATTAAAACTAGTTTCTGCATCGAATGCACTGTGTGTAAGAGATTTCTAGTAAGAGTTTATGGTAATGGAAGGATTATATCGATCGGTGATGCAAGACCGGATGCATGCATGTTTCTAGAATCTCACTACTCAATAGGCGTTAGATCCAGATCTACAAGAACCATAGTTAGAGTAAACGCAGATCTATTCATAGAAGATTTTAACAAGCATCTAGATAAGATATCTGAGGTTTTATAGGATGCAAGAGCTTTCATACCTAGCAGTTCTTCATATACTCATAAGAGCTTTACTCGCCGTACAAGGTATCTCTCTAATACTTCCAAGCGATGTAATCCTAGGATATCTCTACAGAGTTATAGGTGCTTCAGTAGTTCTACTATTCGCATTTCTAATAGGAAGATACCTGGGAGTTCTGTTAGAGAGATTTCTAGTGAGAGTTGAAGAGGATATTAGGAGAAGAATAATCGATATAGGAAGGTTCTTAATATACTCGATAGGTATTCTCATAGCCATAGCAATACTCTCTCCAGAACCTTTCACATTCTCAGCACTTCTAATACTAGTAGGCTTAGGAGTAGTTATAGCTCTAAGCGATATACTGAGGAACTGGGGCTCTGAATTCTATATTAGAGTAACAAAACCATTCAAAGTAGGAGACTGGATAGAGATAGGAGGACGTGAAGGAAGAGTGCTTAAGATAGACTCTCTAGGAGTAGTTATTGAGAGTATTAGCAGAGAGAGGATCCACATACCTAATACTGTTATAGCTCGAGAGATCGTTGTCAACAGAACAACACCTTATGGAACAATATTTAACTTATACATAGAAGTTCCTTCAGATGTTGATGAAGTATCAGCTCTGCAGTATCTAACCGATATAATGAATCGCGTGAGACCTGAGCTTGCTGACGAGCCTAGGATAAGTTATAAGGGTGTTCATGATGATAAATCAGTCTTCGAGATCTCTATAGTGCTGCTTAATGTGAGAAAGATAGGCGATATATATGCTCGTATAGCTAGAGATGTTGAGGAGAGATGGCCTAGAGCTAGGGTGAGGATGTAATCAGTTCTCCGGATGATCTATAGATGCGTTTCGCGGTAGTTAGAGGGAGTACTTCTCTTAGAAGTATTTTAAAAGACCTCGAAGAATGGGACTTACTAATACTCCTAGGACCTCTATCGAGAACACTATTGTTAGAGCAGAATCTTATATCGAGAATCTTTGATATATATAAAGATAGAGTTATTATAATTCCTTCATCATATGACGATCCTTCTGTGTATAGAATTATTGTAAAAGCATATAATGGAATAATATGCAGAAGAGAACTTAAGAGCAGTAGAATGATCATAAGATGCACAAGCTCTCTAAGTGATTTAGAGAGAATAATTAGAGATTCATGTCGGGAAGTGAGAGAGCTGGTGTTTATAGAGAGGTCTCTCAGAATAGATGATAACCTAGGCGCAAGCTCCTGTGAAGATATTATGAAGAGAATCTTGATATATCATGGAACTTCTGGGAGTCCTGGAATAGTGGTTGATAGATTTCTAAAGATATGGATTTCACATGGTGAAAGCGTGAGAATCCTAATAGATTATGATAGAAGATCTCTTAGGATAGAATTTCTTGAAAGAGAAGATTCTCATAGTAGAAGTATGAGACTTATAGCTCAAGTTCCTTCTATCTTAAAAGATTAAGCTATGAAAATCTCAGATACGATCATTTTGATCTGTTGTTTTAAAATAATTGTATTAAGCTAAAAAATCAATGAACTTTGAACAATAGATCTACTTCTTCTGATGAATATCCTTTTAATATGGATCCTTTCAATCTACTCTGGTATTTTGGTATGATCCATAGAATCATTAGAGGAGTGTATAGGATTCCTGATGCTATGAACGAGAAGATCCATGAGTTGTTGAATAAGATCTCATGCCAAGGATTCCAGGGTTCTGGTAAGTATATCAATAGTGATATCACTATAAATGTTATTACCGCCGCAGGGTTAACACCCTTCCAGTATCTGTAAATTCCATTACTCATGTATATATCAGGCAGATCTAGCTTGAATCTTCTTATCACGACATAGTCGAATATTATGATACCTTCAACACTCCCCAGAAGACCTCCATAAGTTAGAAGCCAGTTAGTCAGATAACTGTATGCATTTCCATAATATGTCCAAGCTCCTAGAAGTATTGAGATCATCACTACTATAAGAGATCCTTTGAACCAGCTTATCTTTCCAGGGTATATATTGGCAATATCATATGCCGGTCCTACAGCATTTGCAAATACATTAACTAGGAATGTTGCTAGAGCGAATATAGCTAGAATTATAATGCTCTGAGGCTGCTGCATGTATAGTGATACGAGTATTATGGGATCCCATATAGGCTCTCCATATAATGTGAGAGAAGCAGAAGTAGTTAGAACAGACATGAATGCTACTCCAGCCATCATCAGAGGCATGGGCATTTGACCTATAGCCTGAGCCCACTGGCTTTTAGCAAATCTAGTGTAGTCAGGCATTGTTATAGCCATTGTAGCCCAGAAAGCTATGTTGCCATTCAGAAAAGCTGCTATAGCAAGCCAGTCTCTACCACCTGTTCCGATATCTAGAATTCTAATACTCCAACCAGTCTCAGATAGGAAGTATAATGTAGTGTATATGAAGCCCGCCATGACAATAGGTCCGCCGATTCTTGCAAGCCATTTTAGTAGAGGCTGAGCCTTTATAATTGGTGAGAGGTAGAATACTAGGATCTGAATAGTTATCACGAAAGCAAACGTACCCCAGAATATTTCTGGGAAGAACTTGCTAAACATAAAAGGATACTCGCTCGGGTACTTGGATACTAATTCTCTCAAAGCATTTATATTCCCAGAGTATATAGCATAGATCCCTACAGCAGCTTCTGTTATTATATAGGTCTCAATACCCCACCAGCCGGCTCCAATAATCGCTCTCAAGATCGAAGGAAAGTTAGCTCCATACACACCCCATCTAGTTCTAGTAAGCTGAGGTTCTGCAATTCCATATCTAGCTCCTCCATGAGATTGTATGAGCATTGGCACTAGAACTATAAGATTTCCTAGGAATACTATTATGACTGATTCAATAGGGTTCAGACCATACATGATACCGATACTCGCTAAAGTCCAGCTGGGTATTATAAACACCATTGAAACCCATATCCAGAAATATGTCAGGGCTCCCCAGCTTCTCTTCTCAATAGGTGTAGGATGTATGTCTTTATTCCAAAGAAGTTTCTCGTCTTCGAAGTTCTTTAGAAGTTCCACCTGACCTCTTTCAGGATCTAGTCGTACGAACCCGTTCTCTCTATACCTTTTCACAAAGCCTCTCAAAACTATTCTACGAAGCTTATAAATCTCAAGCTCTTTTTATACAGGTTCTTACCGATGAAGATTGTACTACCATCTTGCAAGAGGTTTAAAGAAGCAAGAGAAGCAAGTGGTTTCAGACATTCTATGTATCCTACATTATCAGAGACAAAAGCCGGCAGCATTTTTAGGAGTTATGTTCTTAAGTGGAAGAGTGCTGGCAAACAAAGCAGATATTAGATGAAAGAGATGGAAAACGGCTTTTCTTAGGATTTGCTTCTTATCTAGCTCTCCTCTATTTCTGTTACTTGGTAGAATGATGGAAGTGGTTTAGATTGAAGATCGAGGAAGTGATCTATGAGAAGGGTTATGCAAGAGTTGTAATAGAATCTGAGGATGATCTATGGGTTTTAAGCATGCTTATAGAAGAAGGTGATCTAGTTGGCATGAGAACTACTAGAGATGTGAGTATTGATGGATCTAGTAAAAGAAGGATTCCGATGAACCTTGTTATCAGAGTTAAAGGTTTAGAGTTTCAGCCTTTCAGCGGTAGACTTAGAATCAGAGGAGTTATAGAGGAAGGTCCTGAGGAATATGGTTTGAAAGGATCTCATCATACATTCTCGGTGGATATAGGATCCAGAGTTGAATTTATGAAGAAAGATGGGTATATAGATAGAAGTTTCTTCGATAAGCTCATAGAATCTATAAGTAGAGGAAGAAGAGCTTTACTTCTAGCAATAGATTACGATTCGTATTGCATAGCACTTCTCCAAGGTCAAGGTCTTAGAATCCTCGTAGAAGGAGTTCTTCCAAGTCCTAGTAAGAGATCTGAGAAAGGCTATGAAGATTTTGAGAATTCTCTCTTGAGAATAGCTGAAGAGGTTAGATCATATGTAGAATCTCAAGACCCTGTATCTATTGTAATAGGCTCTCCAGGAGATCTCGCTGAGAGATTAATCTCTATCCTAGGAAGATCTCTTAAACAAAGGATTTACAGAGATCATATTTCTATAGGAGGTTGTGAAGGAGTTGAAGAACTCATACGAAGAGGAGTTGCGCGAGATATATTAAGAGAATACTCGGAGGTTAGAGGAGAAGAGATCTTAGAAGAATATCTAGCTCTTCTAGCTAGAGAACCTGATAGAACCGTGAGCGGTCTTGAGAAAGTTCATAAAGCTTCCGAGCTAGGAGCTCTAGAGAAGATTGTTTTGATAGATCATCTTCTTAAATCTGATAACGAGACGAGGAGAATTATCTCTTCTATAATATCTAATACCTTCTCTAGAAGAGGAGAAATAGTTATCATACCAAGTGAAACCTCTCTAGGGAGTAAAATAAGATCTATAGGCGGTATCATTGGAATTCTTAGATTCCCTATTCACATATCTGAGGATCTAAACTCTTGAATAAGACTGTGCAGATGCTCTTCTAAGAATTATATATGCTAGCAGAAGAATCAGCATGAATAGCATGAGAGATATAAGTAGTATCTGAAGAGGATCTCCTCTTAGGATTATCGGTATAGGAAATATTATTATAAGTCCAAATCCCTCGACTCTAGCTCCTAGAAATATTAGAAGGCCTAAGATCAAGAGTATGAATCCTAAGAATAGTATTAGAATTGCCAGGAATTCTTTCACAAGATCACACCTCAGAAGGTTCTCTAATAACAGGATTTACTAGAAGACCTAAACCTTTGATCTCGGCTTCAACAAGATCTCCTTCTTTCAGATACACACGTCTCGCATGGCCTACTCCTGCTGGAGTTCCTGTAGCGATGAGATCTCCTGGGCTTAGTCTTATTCCTTGAGATATGTTTTCTATAATCTCCTCGATGGTGAAGATCATATCGGATGTATATCCTCTCTGTCTGATCTCTCCATTAACTCTTAGGATCAATTCGAGGGAGTAGGGGTTTTCAATTTCATCTCTCGTCACTAGATAGGGGCCTACTGGAGTTGATGAATCCATGTTCTTTCCATGAAGCCAGTCTACTCCTAGTCTTTGTTGGATTCTCATCTGCCAGTCTCTAAAACTCACGTCATTGAATATAGTATACCCTGCTACATACTCTAAAGCATTCTCCCTGCTGATATACTTACCTCTTCTACCAATCACAACTCCGAGTTCTATCTCGTGGTCAGGGGCTGTTGAGATTCTAGGTATAATTATAGGGCTTCTATGACCTATCAAAGCTGTTCTAGACTTCATAAATATATAAGGTCTCTCAGGAGGAGGTGTTCCAGTCTCTTCAGCATGAGATCTATAGTTTAAAGCAACACAAAAAACTCTCTGCTCTTTTGATGTTATTGGATGGTATACTATTTCCGTGGGATCATAAGCTATACCTTCATTCTTAAGAGCTGATGCTGAGTATGTCGAGATCATCTCCTCAACTATTCTGAAACCATACCTCTCGTTAGCTAGAAAATCTCCTATATCATAGAACCAGTTGGGTGGTTCTGCTCTATAGAGTTTTCTATAACTCTCTACAAGGTCTACTATTCTGCCCATGTAGTACAAGCCCAGCCTAGGATTTTCACGAGGTGTAGGCGAGAAGTATGCTATCTTCATACTTATACACCTTATTCAATCTCTCTTCTATTAATAACTCTCGCACGCTATTATATTATTTGGTGAAGGAGTTCCTGCGCAGAGGCTCTCCATATATTATGATCAGCGAGATCCACGAGCAGCCTGCGGTTGCTCATAGAGTGATATCTTCTGATGAGTGGATCTATAAGAGAGCGTCGGAGATGATCCTTGAAAGTGACAAGATTATTATAACAGGATCAGGTTCCTCATATCATGCAGGATTATTCCTTGACATGGCTCTCAAGAGAATTTCTCTGAACAGCTACCCGGTGGTTAGTAGCGAGCATGAGAGTATTATAGAGCATGTAGGAGAAGAGAGTGTGATAATAGCTATAAGTCAGAGTGGTTTCACCAAAGATACTCTTGAAGCTGTGAAGAAATTCAAAGAGAAAGGTGGTAGGATTATTGCTGTGACTAATGCTATTGAAAGCCCTCTATCCAAATCATCGGATCATGTGATATACGTTGAAGCGGGACGTGAGGAGGCTGTGACAGCTACTAAAAGCTTTACAGGTCAGGTGGTTTCTCTCATGAGAGTATATAGCATATTGCTACATCAGCTGGGCAGAGATGATGAAAGCTTCGATGAAGAGCTTCGAAAACTTCCATCACTTCTCAGAGAGCACATTAACAAAGCTGAGATTCAAGTGAGAGAGATAGTAGATCTGATCTATAGGAGAGAGAACGCGTATATACTTGGCAGAGGATTTAACTATGTTGCAGCATTAGAATCAGCTCTAAAGATCAAGGAAACATGTGGAGTACACGCGGAAGCGCTTCCTATGGCAGAGGTTAGGCATGGTCCTAAATCTGCTATTAACGAGAGCTATATAGTCAGCGCGATGATAGGGTTGAAAGATGATATAGAGATACTCGGAAGAATAATTGAAGAGATAAGAGACAGCGGCTCTCACGTAATAATTGTATCACCTGAGCGGTATCTAGATCTTCTGCCTAGAGACGGATGGATTTCTCATATAACTCGTGTAGATACAAATTCGGAGATCATAGGAGCTCTGATGAATATCGTGGTATTCCAGTTATTCTCATACTACATAGCCGTATCAAGACTTCTAGATCCCGACTACCCACGCAGACTTGGTAAGATTGTATTCTAGATCCTGGGAAAACCTTAATAAGGTAAAATATTTTCGAGGTCTCTACTGTTTTCTCATAGAATCCTTTAAGAGAAGTACCAGATCTACTACTTTGAGATCATATTCTTGAGATTCAGCTCTTAACATCATATTGCACATAGGGCATGCTGTCACAAGAACCTTAGCACCTGTCTTATGAGCTTCCTCAGCTCTTAATCTACTGATTCTAACACCTCTCTTAACTTCGAAGAATAAATGTCCTCCACCACCTCCACAGCAGAAGCTTCTCTCTCTGCTTCTAGGCATTTCAACAAGCTCCAGACCTCTAATACTCTTGATAACACTACGAGGCTGGTCGTAGACCTCATTCCATCTACCTAGATAACATGGATCGTGGTATGTCACTTTAACACCTTCAAGAGCTCCAGGTTTTATTACTTGTTTTTCTATGAGTTCCGCGAGAACCTGGCTGTGATGCACAACCTCCGCATTGATCTTGAATCCTATTGAAGGATAGTCTCTCTTAAATACTGTGAAGCCGTGCGGGCATGATAGAAGGAGCTTCTTAAATCTGTATCTAGATAGCTTCTCATAATTACTCTTGGCAATCTCTCTAAATGTAAGTTCATCTCCGATTCTTCTCACAGGCTCTCCACAACATATCTCATCCTTTAGAACACCTATCCTCAGTCCACTACTTCTGAGTATTTCTAGGAGGTTTTCTGCAACCATTCTAAGAGCCTGATCATAGCTTGTGTTACAACCTATCCAGTAGAGCATGTCATACTCAACTCCTTCTTCAGCGATCTCTACAAGCCCTTTAGAAGCTAACTGGCTTATCCACTCTTCTCTGTCCACAGGATTATATCCATATGGATTACCGCTTCTCATCACATTATATGAGACGCTCAGAAGCTCATTTGGAGTGTCCTGTCCTGTTGAGAACAATCCCCTCCTCACATCTGCTATGGTCTCAACCTGGTTTATGAGAACAGGGCATGATGTAATACAAGCACCACATGTCACACAAGACCATATAGCTTCGCTATCTATCATCATAGGCACCACCTCACTATCCCACTTACCCTCTTCCATACCCTTTCTCATGTTCATCATGATTCTCATAGGAGAGAGCACCTTACCACTCTCCGCAGCCGGGCATGAGTTATGACATCTAGCGCATTCTGTGCACGCCAGGTAGTTAAGTCTCTGAAGCCAGCTTGCTTCTTCTAGCTTCCTCATGCCTACATAGCCTTTCTCTTCTATGATCTTGTCGATATTCTCTACAGGTTTGAAGGTGGCTTCCGGAGCTGGCTTCTCTCTCGAATAGTATATGTTCAGTGCTGAAAACACTATGTGTGATAGTTTTGTAAAAGGTAGAATTGATATTGTTATTAGAGATATTGTGAGATGAAAGATCCAGACTCCCCTGTATATAAGTTCTACAGTCCAAGAGTCTAATCCGGAGAATATTAGAGAGAATACAAATCCCATGGGATTGAATACAGGAGATAGAGAAGATCTGCAGACTTTATATGCGATCCCATCTAGTATAAAGCCTGTGGTAAGTATCACGAGCAGTACTAGGAGTATGGCTATATCCTCAGACGTATTAGGAAGATTCCTTGTAATACCGGTAAAACGTCTATAGAGTGCTATAATTACTCCGGCAACAGCTATCAAACCTCCTAGATCAAATAAGAGCTTCCCCACATAGTATGGGTACCCGAATAGAATATGTTCTCCGACATACTCACTGTAGTAGAAATCTAGAGCTCTAACCAGGGTAGCTATGAAGAGTATTAGGAATCCATAGAATATCCCCCCATGCATGATCCCTGGAAGAGATTCTCTAAGTACTCTCCTCTGAAGAATAGCATACCTGAGAAATCTAGAAATGCTGCCAAGATCTATTTTGATAAAAGTCTTCAGAGGATAACCCTTGAAATAGCTATTGTATATATATAGAAATCCAGCTATGAGAATTACTAGAGATAGAAAGAGTTCTGTATATACTAAAGGCTTTAGATCTTCTGTGAATAAATAGTGTGGAAAAGTCTGAGAAGAGCAACTCACGAATACAACACCTACTATAACTTCTAATCAGAATATTTATAGATTCTATATCTCTTCTAGTAATAGCTTAAATCCTGCATCTTACTCTACTTCTAGGGATCAAAAAGATTTTAAATATTAGCGATCTCTCTAATCTTATATAATTTTATTCTCTCTGTTAACCCGCCAATGCAATAGGATCTCTCTCCTCCCCTCTTTAACATGCCCATGCTACAAAACCTTCTTAGAATACACTCGCTACATGTGGTTTTCAGATCTTGTTGTGAGATCTCTTCTATATAGCCTTTATCTATTAGAATAGATATAAGTATTCTAGTTCTAATAGGATCTCTTCCAGAGATCCTATAGATCTCATTAATGTTAAGAGTTCTATCTCCTCTCAGATTATCTCTGATCCTTCTAAGAAGCTCCAGAGCCTCCTGTAGAAGATAAGATTCCTCTCTCAAGCAGAGCTCACCAACTCTAGCAAGAGAAATACAGATAAGGATACAATGAAAGCTATTATCATCATATAAGCTATAGAGAATAAAGTCCATTTAATACTTCTAGTCTCTTGATATATCATTGATAGTGTAGCCATGCATGGTACATAGAGCATCATGAATACCAGCATAGAGATCATTTGTAGAGTTGTAAGACCTAGATGTGAAACAGCCTCCACAGGATCTTCATATCCCATGAGTATTGCTAGACTGCTTACAAGTCCTTCCTTAGCTACGAAACCTTGGATCAGTGTGAAACCTATTATAGGTCCTACACTAGAGTTAATACCGTAGATGCTTAGAAGAGGCTGTATAATAGATCCTATCGAGAAAGCATAGCTTTCAGAAAACTCGCTAGCAAGTCCTTGAGGTCCGAAACTGCTTAGAAACCATATGAATATGCTTAGTAGAAATATTATGAACCCTGCTTTAACAATAAACTCTCTAGTATAACTCCAGCTGATCCATCCTACAACTCTCAGATAAGGTCTGTGAAGTGGTGGTAGCTCTATAACTAGTTCGGGTGAATATGATTCTCTTACAATTGTTCTGCTCAGTATATATCCTGAGAGTAGTGTAAGCCCTACACCTATCACGTATAGTAGTAGGAGGAGTAGAGCCTGTTCAAATGGCTTTCCAGGAAATATAGCTTGAGAGAATATTATGGCTACTATAAGTCTGGCCTGGCATGGTATGAATGGTATTGAAAGTATTTGGACAATCCTCTCTCTAGAATCCATAGCAGTTCTAGAGAGCATGACACCAGGAACATTGCATCCGAGACTTACTATCAGAGGATACACAAATCTTCCTGAGAAGCCTAGTCTTGAAAACCCTCTATGAAGTCCTAGAGCTATTCTAGTCGCTACACCACTGTCCTCAAGCATTGCAAAGCCAATGCTAACTAGAAATATAACTGGTATAAAGCTTAGCACAGCACCGACGCCAGGTATCACACCATCTGCTAGTAGTGATACGAGAGGCTTGGGAAGGAATGCGAGGTTCTCTTTTATAGATTCTGATATCGAAGAGAATAGAAGAGACATTAAACCTGTTATACTATAGCTTTCTATTATCGACGCTACTTCTTCTAATCCCAATGCTGATAATATGATAGTGAGAGGGAATCCTGTGTTTATAGTGAATACTACTAGGAATAAGGTTAGCAGGAATCCTACTAGTAGGAGAAGACCTCCTCCAGGTTTTTCTATCATACGATCTATAAAGCTTCTTTTATAGATCTCTTGAGATATATATTCTTTCAGAGGAGAGTCTCTAACTATCCTCTCTATGAAGCTGTATCTAGAGTTTATAATCCTAAGATCTAGATCTTGATCTACCTCTCTTCTAGCTCTCTCTCTAATCTCTCTAATCTTCTTTAAAATCTCTTCTCCGAAGAATTCTCTAATATAATCTTCTACTTCCGGGTCTTCTGCGAGAAAACCTATGGCTAGACCTCTCAAATTAATTCTACAATCTCTCCTCTCTCTTGATTCCTTAGAATCCTCTAACACTCTCTCTATATCCTCTATATATCTGTTCAGCTCTCCATAATCTATGTAGAAAGATTTTGAATTCTCACATGAGATCTTACCCATCTCGCTAATCTCTTTGAGAAGTGTTTCTACTCCTATCTTCTTCAACGCTGATATACCTACTACAGGAACTCCTATCTTCTCTCTCAGGTATTCTACAAAACTTCTCGAAAGATCCTCCGGAAACAGATCTATCTTGTTAATAGCTATAATAGTTCTAGAAGTCATTTCAGCAATTACTATAGATACATATAGAGATCTTTCTAGAGAAGTAAGATCGCCTACCGAGATAATTACATTATATCCTCCTCTTAGAAGGTATCTTCTAGAGATCTTCTCCTCAATAGAGTAAGCCTTATACCCTGAGATACCCGGAAGATCCACAAATATATAATGAGCACCATCATAAGACACATCGCCACGCTTCATCTCGACAGTTGTACCAGGCCAGTTAGAAACCTTTGAAGAACCTCCCGTAAGTATGTTAAATAGTGTTGACTTCCCAACATTTGCAGATCCTACAACCCCCACCTCGATATAAGGCTCTGTAGAAGTGCTAGTGATGGTATTAGAAGCTTTATATCGATTCATATAGTCTCTGCCAATCAATAATATAAGGCTCTCCTGCTTATATGTTTTAGGAATGCCTAAAATACATTCTATTTAGCATATTATAGTGATATTATGTATCAAAAGAACTCTAGTTTTTTCTCATAGAGCATTCCACATATATCTTTCTTGCAATACCTCTACTCAGAGCTACCGTGACACCTCTTACAAGAACTATGACATGACCTCTAGAGCTTCTCAAAATCCTAACCTCTGTACCTGGTAGAAGACCTATCTCTAGTAATCTATCCCTAAGACCTCTACCCGCAATAATACTACGAATCCTACAAGTAACTCCAGATCCTATCTCATCTAGAGATAGTATTCTCTCATTCAATCTAATCCAATTGGATATTTTATGCTTTGAAATATAATAGGCTGTGGTGTCATCTATGAGAAGAGAGATTAAAAGTCTTAAAGCTCCAAAACCTGTAGGACCTTATTCACAGGCTATTGCCGCGGGCGGTTTTCTATTTATATCAGGTCAGATACCTCTAGATCCTGAAAGTGGAGAGATAATTCGAGAACCTTTCTCAAGAGCTGTAGAGATAGTGATGGTGAACATAGGCGAGATACTTAAAGCTGCCGGAGCTTCCTATGATAATATTGTGAGAGTAGTAGTCTATCTAAGAGATCTAAGTAAGTTTAACGAATTTAATGAGATCTATAAGAAGTTCTTCAGAGAGCCTTATCCCTCACGAACAGTAGTTGAGGTTAGAAATCTGCCGAGAGACTCTCCTATAGAGATTGAAGCTATAGCATTTCTAGGATAATGCTAGTCTAGATCTTCTCATAATTCTCTCTTTAAAATCTTCTAAACCTAGAGAGTTCCTAGCACAAGAGATTCTATTGTAAAGATCAGGATTAGCAGATAAGATGAAAGTCTTTAAACCAAGAAAATCTCTGAGATCTCATAGAAAGATACTTTGAAGACTAGGATCTTTGGAGTATGAAAATTATGAGGAAAGTTTCTGTGAATCTCCTTTAGAAAGCATAGAGATCTTCTCTCTCGCATAGGAACTTGCCGTAAGCTCTCCTATTTCTGCTGATATAGCTATTATGTTAAGAGCTTCATGAAGAACTCCTGAAAGCTCGTTGGAGCATGTTGTTCTTATAACACTCTCTATAAGATTATCCATGGTTCTAGCTCTATTGCTTAGGAGATTTAATGCTGTGGTTATATCTTTCGAGATATAAGCCTCCAGGCTTTTCTCGTAGTATTCTCTAGCGATTCTAAAGATCTCGGAAGCTGTTTTAACACATCTCTCGTCTAATTTGATTCTCTGCATAAACCTGGCTGTTCTATCTAGCGAATCTCCAACATGTTCTAGAGATTTTATCAGTACTATAAGATCTCCTGCTTCAGCGATAGACATGCCGGGAGATTTCTTGATAAGTCTTATACCCATGAAATGAAGTCTATCCAGATCATCATCTAAAGCAAAAAGCTGGTCTAGGTGTGATAGATCTCCTGTGCTGAGATACTTATCAAGAAGATCGAACATCATTAGAGAGCTACTCGACAGAGTTTTTATTATAGCCATGAGACTCATAACATTCTCATCAACCGTGATCCTGAACTCAGATCTCTCACCGCTTTCAAATAATACTATCCCTGGTAGTTTTGTGAAGACATCATTGAAAGCTTTTCTAATAGCTATTCTATCTCCCGACACTACGATCCTGTCAAGTCCTTCGAGATATGAGGCTATCAATATTCTTGAGAAAGCTTCAGGACTTGAAAACTCTCTGGTGTCTAGAGGGATTTCGCTTACCGAAGTTTCTTTCTCCTCCATGGGAGAGACAATTATACTTCTTCCGGATATGCTAACTCTAACAAGAGAGCCGAGATCTGCTCCTATAGAATTTAACCACTCTCTAGGAATCGTAATTCCTGTACTCTTCTCTCCAATTCTGATAATTCTTCTCATAATAACACTACCTTCGCTCATCAAGTCACCCTGATTAATATTAGGTATTCATAGGTTTAAAAATATAATGAGATCTGATTAAATCAATAAACGTGTTAACACAGGTGTAATCAGGTTCTATAAGTATCTGATCCAAGATTCTCGCACTCTCTAGATTCAATCTTACAACAAGTGTTCTGAGAATACCGTCGACGTTTATAATGAGATGAAAATATGTTAATCTACTAGAATATCTTCTCCTGTCATTATGTATCTAATAAACCAGAGATATGCTGTCTCATCATCAGGAGCCTGGCGTGGAGGATGTTTAAATAGAAATGAGCTCGGTCCTGCTATAACTCCTCCATGTCCTCTATCTAGAGCTAGCTTAGCGATTCTTATAGCATCTACTAGAACTGCTGAAGCCATTGATTTATCGTCTACTGTGAGCTTCGCCTCTAGATATACAGGCAGATCTCCAAAGGATCTTCCTTTGATATATATGTATGCTATCTTCGTATTCCCGAGAAACTCTATATAATCACTAGGGCCGATCCTGATCTTCTTGCTCTCCTCAAGATCTCTTCCGTATGGCAGTATAGATGTAACAGCTTCAGTCTTACTTATTCTCTTAGAGTACAGTCTTTCCTCAACCATCATATTGAGGAAATCCGTGTTACCTCCTACATTAACTTGATAACTCTCATCAATTCTAACTCCTCTCATATGAAATAATCTCACAAGTGTTCTATGAAGTATGGTAGCTCCGATCTGACCTTTAACATCGTCTCCTAAAAGAGGTAGCATAGCTTCTTTAAACATCTTCTGCCATCTACCTTCTGGATCGCTGGCAATGAAAACTGGGATAGCATTAACAAAAGCAACACCGGCTTTAAGACAGGCCTCTGCATAAAATCTCGAAGCTTTCTCAGCACCTACAGGCAGGAGATTCACGGCAATCTCAGCACCGCTATCCCTTAGAACTTTCACCACATCTTCCATCTCTACATGTTTTCCATGAGGTTTGAAAACATCTCTCATATGCGGTGCTACACCGTCTAGAACAGGACCTGGAGAAACCTTAACACCTAATCTGTCTAACTCTACGATCTTTGGGAAAATATTAGGAGGTTCTAATATAGCTTCGGAAAGATCTTTACCTATCTTGTTCTCAGACACATCGAATGCAGCTACAAAATCTATATCTGTAATAGTGTATCTTCCGATATACTCGCTCATCAGACCATTAATCCTACCCTCTCTCCTAGCCTTATGAACAAATTGTATGAGGGCAGACGCTATGTTTCCTACTCCTATTAAAGCAGTCCTGATCATCCTACCCTCAACTCTCAGCATTGATAAATCTCTTCTCAAAAAGATTTAAAGCTTCCTCAAACACCACGAGCTTTGGAGGTGCTTTAAACCCGTATGCCGATATTATGAGCGCATCTTCCTCAAGCACTTCTCTACTGCTCCCATGCTCTCTCACAGAATACATCACAGCTCTCACCACATCTAGGAGAGTGTTAAGAGCGTTCACTCCGTCATAGCTCCAGTACTTAGCTTCAAGCCTGAAGATCTTATTCATAGGTGCTATTGCTTCTAAATATATGTGACTTATCCTCTGATCCTCTAGAAATGGAACGTAATCAGTAGTACCAGCTGAAACTCTCTCACCGCCTTCTATTCTTATAACCTCACTCTTAATATTTCTCTTCTCGATTCTAACACTCTCATCAGTTGTTACAAGAGTTTCGAGAGTTCCGGCAACATCAAGCTGGTAGCTTCTTAAAACTCTCAAACCTCTCTCCGTGAAGAACCTTACGAGATATTTATGAAGTATAGTTCCTCCAGCTTGGCTCATTAGATCATCTCCTACAACAATTAATCCTCTGCCTAGAAACTCTCTACGAAGATACTCATCTCTGGCAATTCTCTCAGGTGTCATATTAATCACTGGAATACCTAGTTCCAGCATTATCTCGGCATATCTTCTCACGGTATTAGGCTGACCACTATTTACAGCTATCAAACCTATGTCAGGTTTTAACTCCTTAATCTTGTTTCTCACATCATCTTCTGAACCTAGACAGAGGCTGGGGAGAGCCTCTCTAAGAATTTTAGATTCGTCGATAAGGAATCCTTTGAAGACAGGGATCTTAAACTCTATGTTATTGATCTTTCTACAGTCAATATCTATAGAACCTACTAGCTCTAGATCTCCAGCTTTAAAGCCTCCTACTATTCTATGCCACACCCACTCCTCAGCACCTGCATCTCTTGAGAGAAGATCTAGGAATCTAGCGAGGTTAGAGATAGAATTTCCAAAACCTATTGAGATGATTCTTATCTTCTTCAAATCAAACCCTATTAAAGCATTCTGGAAGAAATATAAATCAGATTTCTAGAGAAGTATCTGAAGAAGTATCTGACTCCTCATAATTAAAATATTATGTTTGGAGCATCACATTATGTAGGATATCTATGGCAAGCGATATAAGAAGAACTGATGAGGATAAATATGATAAGATAATGGATCTAGCTCTTAGAAGAGGCTTTTTCTGGCCTTCATATGAGATATATGGAGGTTCCTCAGGATTCTATGATCTAGGACCTTTAGGTATGAATCTTAAGAGAAGAATTATAGAGTTATGGAGAAGATACTTTATACAGAGACACCAAGAATATGTAGTTGAGATCGAGACACCTATTATAACCCCTTATAAGGTTTTAGAAGCTTCAGGACACGTAGAACATTTCACAGATCCTATTGTTGAATGTCTTAAATGTGGTAGAAAGTATAGAGCTGATTATCTCATAAGAGATCTTCTGGATATAAATGTTGAAGGAATACCCATAGAAGAGCTCACCAGGATCATCCGCGATAAGAATTTAAGATGTCCTTCATGCGGGGGAGAACTTAGCGAGGTTAGAAAATTCAATCTTCTCTTCAGAACAACCATAGGTCCTTACTCTGATAGCATAGGATTCATAAGACCTGAAGCAGCTCAAGGCATGTTCACATCTTTTAAGAGAGTTCTCGAGGCTATGAGAAATAGGTTTCCCATAGGAATTGCCCAGATAGGTAGAGTAGGTAGAAACGAGATCTCACCTAGGCAGGGTATGATAAGACTTAGGGAGTTCACTATAATGGAGATAGAATTCTTCTTCAACCCCGATGAACCTGAATGCCCTCTACTACCTAGAGTTGCTGATAAAAGAATTAGAATACTCAGAGCTGATGATAGATTGAAAGGTGAGGAGAAGCCTACAGCATATAAAGTTGAAGAAGCTGTTAGAGAGAAGATTATAAAACAACCCTGGCAGGCTTACTGGATGGCTATATCAACTGAATTTGTTGGAGAACTTGGAGTAGGCAGTGATGATACATACTTCGAAGAGAAGCTACCCCATGAGAGAGCTCATTATGCTGAGCAGGTTTTCGACCAGCTTGTGAGAGTATCTAGATGGGGATGGATCGAGGTTTCAGGGCATGCATATAGAACTGACTATGATCTATCTAGACATCAAATGTTCAGTGGAGTAGATCTGACGGTTTTCAGAAGATTTAACGAGCCTGTGACGATTAAGAAGAGAAGAGTCTCGTTAGACAAGAAAGCTGTTCTAGAAATCTACGGATCTAAGGCTAGAGAAGTATTCAGAGAATTAGAAGGTAAAGATCTTGCTAAGCTTTTAGAGAGCGCTATCTTAGATGGAGATTACTACGTGATTAATGAGAAGAGGTATAGAAGAGAGATATTCAAAATCGAAGAAACCGAAGAGAAGATCTATGGGAAGAGATTTATACCACATGTTGTAGAACCTTCCTTTGGATCTGAAAGACTTCTATATGTCGTGCTAGATCACGCGTATTCTGAAGAGAGCGATAGAATTGTTCTTAGAATACCTAAGAAAATATCTCCAGTACAGGTCGCCGTATATCCTCTCGTGGAGGATGAGAGGCTTATAAACATTGCTAGAAGTATCAGGGATATGCTAGTGGATCTAGGTTTTTACGTGATCTATGATGAGAGTGGTAGTATAGGGAGGAGATATGCTAGAGCAGATGAGATCGGAGTTCCTTATTCTGTGACCGTAGATTTCACAACCCTAGATGATAAAACAGTCACACTGAGAGATAGAGATACTAGAGCACAGGTGAGAGTTAAAATAGAAGATCTGGGAGAGATCCTTAAAAAAGAATTCTTTATATGAGGAATTCTAAGATTTCTGAGGTTCTTCAACAATCATTATAATATTCTCCGGAGGTATTCCAAGCTCGTTAATAAGTATCTGCCTCACCTTAGCCCTGTGATCTCCTTGAAGTTCTATTCTCCCCTCCTTAGTAGTTCCTCCCGTAGCAAGTTTTGACTTAAGCATTGAAGCAAGTTTTCTAAGATCCTCATAATCACTTAAACCCTCTATAATTGTGACCTCCTTATTATATCTCCTTCTCTCAAGTCTTATCTTGATAACCTGTTGCTCAGCTATAAGTTGCTTGCAGATCTCGGGTGGAAGACCTCCGCAGAGGCTCTCGATATCTTCACTCATATCTTTGTGAATACACCCATATTAGTATTCTAAAGAGGGATATATATAAGAATTTCTCTTTAACAAGGAAAAACCTCTTAAAAGAGATAGGGGCCTCATAGAGCTAGGTGCAGCCTCTGTCTCACAGCATTTGTTTCAGTCTTCACATAGGTTTGTGTATAATGCTCTTGTTACTCCACTAAGATTCTTTCTTTATATCTTTATATAGGTGCTTTATATTTCATAGAGCATATGTGCTTCTAGTCATTCTTTTACAAATTTTTATCAGAACCGAATCCTAGGAAGTAAGAAGATCAAGCACATAATAGTGCTTCTTTAAATAATCTTTCCCAGAATTCTAATATTGATGATGAACGCTCTATCCTATGAGAGATGATTAGGCTAGAACCCCGTCTGATCCGAGATTTTTCTTTATTATTATGCTATAATTACTCTTTCATGGTGTGATATAGTGAGTTCAGAAACTTTGTCACAGCTTCTTTGGACCGAGAAGTATAGGCCTAGGTCTCTTAAGGAAGTTGTTAATCAGAGAGAGGTTGTGTCTAGGCTTATGAAGTTTGTAGAGGAGAGAAACATGCCTCATCTGCTTTTTGCAGGTCCTCCAGGTGTTGGTAAGACTACTGTTGCTCTAGCTCTAGCAAGAGATATATATGGTGATAACTATCAAAGATACGTTCTTGAGACTAACGCTTCTGATGAGAGAGGTATAGAGGTTATTAGAACAAAGATCAAGGAGTTCGCTAGAACAGCTGTAGCTCCTGGAATACCTTTTAAGATAGTAATACTGGACGAGGCTGATAACATGACGGCAGATGCTCAGCAAGCTCTTCGAAGACTTATGGAGATGTATGTTGACACAACAAGGTTCATTCTTCTAGCGAATTACCCCTCTAAAATTATAGAGCCTATTCAGAGCAGATGTGCTGTCTTCAGATTCATGCCTCTTAGAAGAGAGGATGTTGTAGAGAGGCTTAAATATATTGCGGATAGAGAGGGGGTTTCCTACGAGAGTAATGCTCTCGATACCATATATGAGATCTCCGAGGGTGACATGAGGAAAGCTATAAATATTCTCCAAGCATCAGCTGCTCTAGGAAAAGTCACTGTAGAAGTAGTGTACAAGGTTGTAGGACTGGCACATCCTAAAGAGATTAGAGAAATGCTCCAGCTAGCACTCTCAGGTAGATTTATAGATGCCAGAAATAGGTTGAGGAAGCTTATGATAGAGTATGGTCTTTCAGGGATTGATGTAGTTAAACAGCTTCATAGAGAGATCTTCTCAAGCGATATATCTATACCAGAGGATTTGAGAGTATCTATAGCAGATTACATAGGAGAAGTAAATTACAGGCTTGCAGAAGGAGCTGATGAAGAAATCCAGCTCAATGCTCTACTAGCAAGATTATCTCTTCTGGGAAGTAAGGCTGGCGGGGTGGCACAACGTAAGCAGTAAACTTCCATGGGTTATAAAATACAGACCTAGAACTCTAAGAGACTACCTGGATCAAGACGAAGCTAAGGAAGCCCTACTTAAGTGGATTAAGAATTTTGCAAATGAGAAGAAAAAAGCGGTACTACTCTACGGACCTCCTGGTGTTGGTAAGACTACGCTTGTTGAGTGTCTGGCGAGAGATATGGGTTTTGAACTTATTGAGATGAATGCCAGTGATTTTAGAAGAGGTAGAGATATAGATAGAATCGCTTTGAAGGCTTCAGATAAGCTGAGCTTAGTAGGTAGGGGGAAGATGATTCTTTTGGACGAGGTTGATGGAATATATGAGAGAGTTGATTCAGGGGCTATAGAAACTATTCTCGAGCTTATTAAAAACACTAGATACCCTGTAATAATGACTGCAAACGATCCATGGGCTCCTCAGCTGAGAAGCTTGAGAGATAACGTGCTTATGATCGAATTGAAGAGACTTGGCAAGAGAGTTGTAATAGATCTTATGAAGAGAATATGTTCTAACGAGAAGATAGAGTGCAGTGATGATGCTCTAGATTTCATATACGAGCTCTCTCAAGGAGATCTTAGATCTGCTATAAATGATCTTCAGTCTGTAGCAGAAGGTTTCGGGAAAGTAGATCTGGATCTCGCAAAGAATCTTCTCAGAAGAAGAGATAGAGAGCTAGATCCATTTGAAACACTGAGAAGTATTTTTAGAGCTAAGTATGCTTGGCAAGCTAGAAGTGCTATCACGCAAACTAATCTAGATAGAGATATGCTTATTGAATGGCTTAATGAAAATCTACCTAATCAAATACAAGATCCTGAGGATCTATGGAGAGCTTATGAGAGTCTCTCAAAAGCTACTGTATATCTCTCTAGAATCATAAGAAGCGGGGATTGGGATCTCCTCTCCTATGCCTTAGATCTCATGGGACCGGGAGTAGCATTTTCTATAAAGAATAATGAGAAAGATAGATGGAGATGGGTTAAATATGATTTCCCAGAAAGGATCAGAGAACTGAGTAGAACTAAAGAAAGTAGAGAGATTCTCAATTCAATAGCATCATTAATAGCATCAAGAGAACATGTATCGAGAGCAAGAGCTAAGACTGAGATAATACCCTACCTGAGAGTGATCTTTCGTAACAACCCAGATCATGCAGCAAAACTTGTTCTAGGTCTAGGTTTAACAGATTCAATGGTTAAATTCCTAGCCGGCGACAAGAGTAGTGAGATCCTGAGAAAAGTTAAAGAGATTCAAAAGAAGATCTCTGAAAGCGTAGAAGGAGAGAAGAAGGTAGAGAAGACTGAAGAACCTAGGAAAGAGAAGGCTGAGAAAAAACCTTCTACAACACAACCTTCAGGTTTGGATAGATGGTGGAAGAAGTAGAAGTAGAATTGAAAGAATGTCCTCAGGCTCTTGCCACAACCTATGTAGGAAAAGAAGATAGAGGAGTTAGAGAGCTTAAGGATATTTTATTCCCTTTAGATCCTGCTGTCAAGGTTGAGAAATCAGGATTCAGAGATGTTATTCTTATATATACAAAGATCTCTTCAAAAGATCTGAAGGATCTGATCTTTAGAAGAAAACCATCCTCCGTAGCACGTCTGGTAGTAGTAGATCTGTGTATTCATCTTAGAAGTAAAGATGATATTATAAGAGTTATTGAAGAAAGTATCAAGCTATTTAGCCAGAAGTGTAGAGGTTCTAGATTCTATGTGGATTGTATTAGAAGAGGAAGGTTTGTAGAAAGCTGTCATAGTATCGAGTCTAGTATAGGTAGAGAGGTAGCTTTGAGAGGTCTTGGCTCTGTAAACTATAAGAATCCTGAGTGTGTTATCAAGATCGAGGTCGTGGAAAGAATTGTTATGATAGCATTGATGAAGCCTTACGAGGATCGTTTGAGAAGAAACATGATTCTATTTTTATTATAAAGGAGATCTTTGTGACAAGAACTCTGGTTCTATTTTAAATTTCTGGGTAGATATTTTATGGGAAGTATTCGTGTCAGAAGATCCTAAGAGGATTATTGAGGAGATCCTGTCAAGACCTAGTGTGTTCTTGAGAAAAGAAGTTCTCTATCCCGAGTACATCCCTCGAATGCTTCCTCATAGAGAGAAGCAGATAAAACAATTAGCAGAGTATTTTCGCGAAATGTTATCAAGTCCTGGTGTTTCGAGTATTAAAGTTCTGGTAATAGGAGGTGTTGGAACTGGAAAGACTGTGACAACAAGGGTTTTCGGGAAAGAGTTTAGAGAACTAGCTTCTAGAAAAGGTATTGATCTCAGATATGTGCATATCAATTGTCATAGAAGCAGAACTCTATACGAGATACTCACAGAAATTATTAAAGAACTGAATGCTCCAATACCTACTAGAGGATTCTCTTCTAGAGAACTTCTTAAGTATCTTCATGAATATCTAGAGAGATTCGGCCTATACGTTCTGATCGCGCTAGATGAGTTTAATTACTTTGTTGAGACATCAGGATCTGATGCTGTATATTTTCTCATGAGAATCTACGATGAATTTCCTCAGTGGTCTAAAAGACTCAGCTATATACTTATATCTAGAGACTACTCAGTTTTATACAAGCTAGATTCCGCCACCTATGGATATGTGATAAAGAACATAGTAAAATTCACACCTTATAAGGCTTTAGAGCTTAGAGATATACTTGCTAATAGAAGAGATGAAGCTTTTCATAGAGGTACGGTTAGTGATGATATTATAAGATACATAGCTGAGCTTGAAGGTTTTGATACCGGTGGAAGTGGTAATGCTAGAGCTGCTATAGAAACTCTACTACTAGCTGGTGAAGCTGCTGATCAGGAGAATTCATCCACTGTTAACATAGATCATGTGAGAAAAGCTAGAAGCTATGTCAGCCATGATATAGTGATGGTTTCTGAAGCTCTTCAATATCTCAATCTTCACGAATTACTTATTCTAAAAGCTGTGATCGAGGTTTTAAATAGAGAGAGTTCTCCCTATGTTCCTATAAGCAGAGTAGAAGATGAATATAGAAGAATATCAATCCTATACTCTCAGGAGCCTCGGAAGCATACTCAGGTATATGAGTATATTCTCAATCTAAAGAGAATGGGAGTTATCGATACAAAACCTAGTGGGAGAGGTAGAAGAGGTAGAACTACAATGATAGGTATTGGAACAGCTCCTCTAAAACCTCTCTCGGATAAGGTAGATGAGCTTCTTGACAAGCTTCTCGCATCAGAAGCTAGAGGAAGTTCTAATCAAGTGAGCTGATGATAGAATGAAATCTAAAGACTCATTGGATCACATATTCAGATCTCCTGGAAGATATAGAGTGCTACGTTATCTTCTAATAAAGGGTGGAAGTAATATCACTAGAATCTCTAGAGAGCTCAACATGCCTCATACACTGGTCAGAAGATATCTTGAGGAAATGAAAGAAATAGGAGTCGTGGAGGAGGTGAGGCTGGGAAGGTCTAGATATTTTATGCCTGTATGGAGTGATGTGAGGGTGAGACTTATAAAAGAACTTATAGACACAGAAAGAGGAGACATGTCATGAGCATGATCGATGTAACTTTCAAGGATTACACCTATAGAGAAGCTATAGCGTCTGGCAGGATCAGGCTTAGAAGAGAAACTATTAAAAAGATCCTTGAGAGATCAATCGAGAAAGGAGATGTGATCGAGATAGCTAGAGTTGCAGGGGTTCTAGCCGCGAAGAAAACACCAGATATAATACCCCTCACCCATCCAATACCGCTTACATCAGTCTCGCTTGACTTCACCATAGGCGAGGATTATATAGAAGTTAGAAGTAGAGTGACAGCCCTCTACAAGACAGGTGTTGAGATAGAAGCTCTAGTCGCGGTAGCGACAGCACTTATAACTATATGGGATATGGTTAAGAAGTATGAGAAAGATTCTACTGGAAATTATCCTGAGACTTATATAGAGCTTCTCAGAGTCGAAGAAAAGATTAAGAGAGATATAGATATGTGAATTAGCATGTGAATTAAAGTATTATCTCTATGATCTTCCTCTGCAAAAGTATTTAGCGAGCGAGATCCTCTGCTGTCTTTATTTTTCCTAGAAACTCTCCTAATATTCTTCCTGTCAGACCCCAGACTATTTTTCCGAAATAAGATGTTCTAAAACATCTCGGCTTATAACCAGAAGGGCATTCTATCTCTCTTATATCCTCTATAGGAACCCATCTCGCCGTTTTAACCTCGTTCGAACTCCACTCAATATTCTCATCGTTAGATGTGTATATGTATATGTGAGGAGCTACTCTTACAGAACCTCGTGTAACGTGTATTTTCATACTTCCTAAATGTATAAGCTTGCTTCTATCGATCTTAATCTCTTCTTCTAATTCTCGAAGACTTGTTAGAAAGCTACTTCTATCATGAGATTCTCTTCTTCCTCCGGGAAAAGCTATATGTCCTGACCAAGGATCTCCTTCTATTTCCCTTCTCTCTATAAGAAGGATCTTCTTACTAGTTGGATTATATATTAGGGCTACAGCAGCATCGTAATCTCTATCGCCACAAGAGTTTTCGTCTAAAAGCTCGTAGATTTCTAAGAGAATCCTAGGATCTATTATCATGAAACTCTATCTCCAGTTACTCTAAATACAGAAAAGAAAAAATTCTAAATTCTCAGGTCTTATATATTCTTCTCAGGATATAGTTATTCTAGGCTCTGATCGCTTGTCTTCTTTTCTCTAAATTCTATGAGACCATAGGCTACCTATATAATATTTATAAGTTAATTATCAGTATATCCTTAGGAGATCTATTATGATTGATCTTGATCTTTTTCTAAAAGATCTTGAGAAAATAAGAGAGAGAAAGCCTATGATTCATCATATAATGAATTTCGTGATAATGAATGATGCAGCAAACGTGACCTTAGCCATAGGAGCTGCACCTATAATGGCTCATGCAATAGAGGAATTGGAAGATCTGGTGTCTGTAGCTGATTCTATATATATCAATATAGGAACTCTCGATTCTATATGGATCGAATCCATGATTCATCTTGCAAGACTTGCAGGAAAGTATAACAAGCCTCTGCTACTAGATCCTGTGGGTGCTGGTGCTACGAGGCTTAGGACAGAGACAGCTTTAAAAATACTTCAAACAGGCTATGTATCTATACTCAAGGGTAATGCAGGTGAAATGCTCTCTCTAGCAGGTTTAGGAGGCATGGTTAAAGGCGTTGAATCTATTGCAGAAAGCGGTTTAGAAGCTGTAGAGATACTATCATCGAGATATGGTGTTACAGCTGTTGCAACAGGCAGGATAGACTATGTTTCTAATGGGAAAAATATTTTAGAGGTCAGAGGAGGTTCTGAGATGTTCAGACATATATCAGGTTCTGGATGTATGGTTGGTTCTGTCATATCATCTTTCTCCGCTGTCGAGAAAGACCATCTCTTAGCATCATTAGAAGGCTTGGTAGCATTTAAAAGAGCTGGAGAGATTGCTGAGATGAGAAGCGGGAGGAATCCAGCGTCTTTCAAGGTGGAGCTTATAAACTCTCTGTATAGCATACAGAATTTTATCTCGGAAGAAATTATGAGAAGAATGATCAATAGAATTAGATAGATATTTTAAACCCTGGTTACTCATCTAGTTAGAGGTATATCTTGTGAGAGGTATAAAGGATATTCTAAAGGATCTTATAAAACTTAAATGTATAAACGATCCTGAGACTGGTTTAAAACCTTCTAAAGAATGTGTAGAAGGTTTTAGAGAGATCCTTCATGAGAACAATTTTGACTATGAAGAGATAGTTTCTAACGGATTTCACAGCTTCCTGCTTGTGAGAAGAAGAGGAAATCCTGTGATAATGCTTATGGCTCACTACGATGTGGTACCTCCAGGTCCTTCGTGGAGCAGAGATCCTTTTGAACCGGTTGAGGAAAGTGGAAGACTTTATGGAAGAGGTTCTATAGATGATCTGTCTAATGTAGCTGCTATGATAAGAATCGGTGGTAGGATTGATGATCTAATTGATGGGAGTAGTGGTAGCGTTATAATATGTTTGACAGGAGATGAGGAAATAGGAGGATCTAATGGAGCTCTTGTTGTGAGAGATAAGCTGATTAGAGAAGGACTTAAACCAGATTACCTTATAAACGGCGATGGAGGAGGGCTGGCCGTGATCAATAAAAGAAGAAGTAGCTTCAGAATTATTATTAGAGTCAGATCTTTGAGAACAAAGATTAGAGGTAGGAAGTTCCTGGCAAGATATGAGCTGAGAAGTATGTATAGACATTCAGCATACTTCTTACCAGGAGCTGACGTTCATCCTCTAATAGCTCTAGCTAGAGATATAGATTCAAGAGGTTTCTATATTTCAAGTCTTAGAGGCTCCTTCGTAAAAAGTAATATACTTCCAGAGTACGTTGAGATAGAAGCGGTATCGGAGGAGGGATCTGAAGAAATCGAAGTGGATATTAATCTTACAAAACTTCTACTCTCGCTAATACCACTGACCAGAGGCTTGGTGGAGCCTGATTTCCCAAGTCTCTATGGAGTTACAGTGACTCCCAATATCTATAGATTTGATGGAGAGTATCACGTGATTGAAATAGATCTGAGGGCACCTCTGAAGGATGCTGGGAGAGAGAAGATAAGCAGATATCTATCAGAGATCCTTAGAGAATACCTGCCAGAAGCTTCATACGAGATCTATGGAGGAGGAGGTTATCTCTATACTCCTATGAGTTCTAGAATCATAGAGAAATCTATTAAGATCCTGAGGAGATTAGGGATCAAACCTTCTATCGTTGAAAGAGCTGGAGCTAGTGATTCAAGATATTTCTCTCCATTAGGAGTAGAGGCGATTGACTTCGGTCCCGTAGGAGGAAACGTTCATGGCCCTGATGAGTATGTGGAGGTGTGGAGTTTAGAACCTCTTGAAAGATTCTATGAAGAGCTTTTAAAAGAGCTTCTAAGCTCTTAAAATCTTAAGAGTAGATAGGAGCTACCTCTATGAAATGTTCAGATCTCTGTGAGAGGTTTTCTGGAAAGAGTATTCTAGAAATAGAGCAGGCAGATGATTCATGTCTAGAACTTGCTACAGCACCTTCAATAGCAGAGTTTCTAGGGATTAAGGCTTTGAAAGCAGATCTTAGGGCTCGTGGATTTGATAGTAGATGTATTAAGATCTATGATGATGCAGGTGGCTGTATAACAGTTCAAGACATACATGTGGAAGATCTAGAGACAAACGAATGCGTGATAGAAGATCATATGGATATAGTGAGGAGAGAATGCCATCCCTCGGTAGAACCTATAACACATGATAAGGCTATGAAACTATTAGAATTCTTTGGCGTGTTAGATGATGGTGGGAGCGGGGTTCTAAATCCTTATCCTATAGAAACGTTATACATTGAGAATGAAGAGATTCTTATAACACCTCCTCATACATTCATACCTGAGGATTCTATTGATAGAATGAGAAAGGATCTTTCGAAAGCATTGAGATTAGGTAGAGTAAGAGATAAGATTTGGAAAGCTGGAGATAATACTATAGGTTTTAAAATTCGGGATCTAAGGATTCTTCTAGAAGATTTAAATAAAGATATGCGATGCTCTGATCTAGAGGATCGCATACTATGTCTTGGAGGTGGAGGCGTGATATATATAGATCCTAGAGATAGGATCTTTATAAGAGATCTGGAGGTGAAAGAACTTTCTATTAGAATGAATATAGAGCTGAGCAGAGTATTCTGGTCTCATCCAGCAGGATATGCAGAAGCATTCTTAGAACATGATCTCAGGCTTAGGAGCTGGTGGATTTCCGCATCCGGGATCTACCACATGATAAGCATGGCATCTCACCCACATATAGATGTAGAGGTTTCGAGGAGAGGCTTTATAAGAGCGAGGTCCGAGAAGAAGAAAATAGATCTAGCTTTAGACTTCGGTAGCTCTCTCAATGATACAACGCCATGGCTCTTATCTCTAGGAGTTCTCAATCCTCTAAAGACCTCCTTCGGATCTAAGGTGAGCTCCTATAATATTGCTGTAAATCCCTCACATATTCTCGTTCATGATCTGTGGTTCGATGAATTCGGCAGGCTGAATATGCTGCTAGTAAATCATCTGGATAGAGGTTTCGGAACTATTGTGAGAAGTAGTGGATATGTTACTCGTGCTTATATTTCTTTCAGAAGAAATCTATGGGATGAAATCATCTCTCATCATAATATGTTGAGGATCTCTATGCCTCCACACTCGATAGCTATTTTAAGAATTGAGAGAGAAGCCGGAGGAAAAATAACTTTTAGAAGGCTTAGCAAACTTTCGAACCAGGTTTAACCTCTACAAGAGGATCTGGAGATAGAAGAGATGGTTTAGCCCCTTCTTCACATCCTGCAGCAAGGATCATACCCTGACTCATGAATCCCCTGATCTTTTTAGGTTTTAGATTTGCCACGACAACAACTTTTCTACCTATAAGTTTCTCAGGCTGATAGATCTCAGCTATTCCTGCTATAATTTGTCTCTCTCCTAGATCTCCTAGATCTACTATCAATCTAAGAAGTCCTGTTCCCTGGATCCTCTCAGCTTGCTTAACAACGCCTATCCTAAGATCTAATTTCCTGAAGAATTCTATATCGATCTCAGACTCTCCAGACATTATACACACCACAAGAGATATAATGCCTAAACAATTTAACTATTCTATCATCTAGTAGCCCGAGACAAATGCAGGAGAAAGGATGAGGTTGTGAAGCCAATTGATGTAAACTAAACCTATGGATTCTATAATGAAAACTCTACCTATTGAGATGTTGAGATAGATCCTCTCTCCTCTTTTCCTGCTACCTCTAGCAATTCTTTTAATCTTGTGAAGTACCTCTCCGAAAGTCTTCTAGCCTGAGTTATGATTCTTCCTATGTCATCCTGATGAATAGACTGAATACCGTTTTTCTGCATTCCTACAATTCTTCCGTCTTCAGAATAAGCTATGGTCACTAGAGTGTCTGAGATCATCTCCTCTTCAAGGGAGGGATCTGAGAGATAGTATCTCGCACCTGTATTCTCATCTGTTATCTTAGCTATTGTAGATGTCACAACTCTTCTCTGTATTGGGAGAGGTTCGAACTCCTTCTTAGAATATGAGATCTCTCCGGTTGACTGGTCTACACTCACCTTAGGCACACCTGCTGTCATCAGAGCTAGTAGTGTTGCTAGAGATGATGCGTCTACTACATTTCCGTCGTAGTCTACGATGTAGATGTCTATGAAGAGATTCCAAACCTTTCTTCCAGGAATGATAACCAGTTTACTCAGATCAATAGCCCTCCCATCTCTAAGAGATCTATCTATGACCCTTGCTAGCTCTACAGCTCTCTCATCAGGAGGTCCTGGCTCAAATACTGGTGATGCTAGAGGTAGAAACTCCGCGTTTACTATAAGATTACCCTCCTCAGGCGTGTCTGGAAAAGGTGAGCCTATCTCTATTTTCACTCCTACAAGCACCTTGGTTTCTCCAAGCTCTAGATAAGCTGATCCGTTAGCGTTGGGTATTAAACCTGTTCTAAAACTTATGTTCCTATGATCTTCAAAACCTCTCTCATCTATTCTGGTACCCTTACTAAGTAGCGTGAGTATAGCGTTCTTCCTAATCTTAGGAATTATAGGCAGATTAGTAGGAGTCATAGACATTATCTACTCCACCTCCACGCTTTCTAGATACTTCTTCTTCAAAGCTTCTTTCTGCATTCTATAGATCTGATTAATACCTTCTATAGCCATTTCCAGAGCCTTATAAAACTCCTCCTCGGTAAGCACACCGTTAAGCTGGAGTAGTGTAATCTCTCTGAGTGTAGGCATCATAGCAACAGGCATATCAGCTTCTCCATACATATCTTCTAATTCATTCTCATCTAGAACAAGAACTCCCTGAACCTTCCCCACAGCAACACCAGCCACGAGATCTCTCATAGGAATCCCCGCATCAGCTAGTGCTAATGCTGCAGCAGTCACTCCTGCAGTCCTCGTCCCCCCATCAGCATTTATAACCTCTATAAAGATATCGATCACTGTTCTCGGAAAACTCTCAACTATTACAGCAGGTTCTAAAGCTTCTCTTATAACTTTAGAAAGCTCGATCTCTCTTCTAGTAGGAGCAGGACTTTTCCTATCATGAGTTGAGAATGGAGCCATATGATATCTGCATCTTATAGCAGCTCTATTAGGGAGAAGTATATGCTTTGTACCAGGATCTCTAGGGCCGTATACTGCTGCAATAATCTTGGTATTGCCATACTCAACATATGCGGAGCCATCAGCATTCTTAAGAACTCCAACCTCCATTCTAATTGGTCTAAGCTGGTTGGGTTTTCTTCCATCTGTTCTGATTCCTTCTTCACTTATCAGTTTGAGATCCGCCTTGAGAGTACCCACCTATGAGACCCCTCCTAACCTTCTCTACTACAATATACTCTCTAATCTTATTTGTTAAACCTTTTACATAGGGTTGCATCTCTATTATCTTCAGAGCTTTTATAAGTATTTCTTCATGCTCTTGGGTAGCGCATCTTCTTATGAGAATCCTCCCATTATTAGCGATTACAACATCACATCCTGTCTCTTTAGTAAGTATCTCTAACATGGAGCTCCTCCTCCCGATAACCCTTGGAACTCTTGTAGGTATGATCTCGATCAGAGATCCCTCCACGATTCTTCCAAGACCTTTCTCTTTTCTTATAGAGAGAAGAGGATCTCTAAGCAGGTCAAATCTCTCTACACGTGCTAGAAACACGTCTCCGATAGATACATAATCGGTGAGAACATCTTTAGAAGGATTAAGAGGTCTTCCAAGAATTTCTGTTGCAGGTAGGATACCTTTATAAGGTGCTCTTATATCTAGATAGGCATAAGTAGGGTTCACCTCTTCCACTACTCCGATCACTATATCACCTTCAGAAGGTATGTAAACACCTTCTAGAGGAGTTATCTTGAGAGTATTATCAGATCTTACTTCTGCAACTCCTAATACTGTTGATATAATCTTATTTCTAAATCTATATGCATAAGGATACTTCTCAAAGCTTATTCCTCCCTCACCTATAACATCTCCAGGTCCTACGATCTCTCTGTGAGAAACTCTTATAATTCCCTGAGATTTATTCCTACTACTCATGCTATCGTACCTCTGTTATAGTTACTGAGGCATTACCTTTAGTAGCCTTCGCGATCTTATCTATGATCTCTCCCTGCATCCCTGCCGGTATCTCGATCTCTATCTCTGCAGAACCATCTTGAAAGAACTGCCTCTTCTTAACCTCCCCCAACCTACTTATTACACCTATACTAGAGCTCGCATACTCACGAGGAATCTTAACTCTTATAATAGCTCTCGCTATTTTAATAGGTATTATTCTTGATATTGCCTTCACCACGTCCAGGGCTTGTTCTTCAACTCTCTTATAGAGATCTATTGACACCTTAGCCTGCTCCATTGCAGCCTCGATCCTCGATGGTGGTATAGGCTTCTGAGTCTGAGGATCTATAGCACTTCTAGCTATATAATTTATAATCATTCTCTTCTTTGACTCTATTAATCTTCTTCTCTGCTCTGTAGTGAGCTGAAGCTCGCCTTTTCTAAGTATCTCCTCCGCGATCTTCTTCCACTCATCAGTATTAAAAACAGATCTAATTTCTTCGGGAGAGGCTTTCAAACCCTTTCTAGCATCTCTGTATATAAACTCTCCTTGAACTACTTCTTCCAAGGGTATGTTCTTACCTTCTCTGAACTCGAGTGCTTTCTCAGGGTCTACTAGTATCTCAAACTTCTTTCCATGGCTCTCATATTTTGCTATTACATATTCTTTAGAACTCATTTATCTACCCCGGCCTCTGAAATGAATTTCTTAACTTCATCAATATTCATTTTTCTAAAGATTCTATCTTTCAGAGAGGCATAGCCTATCTCAACTCTCTCAGGTGAGAGCGGTGTTTCAACAGATGATCTAAGAGCTTTCAAACCTAGCACGACAACTTCTTCAAGACTCATATTCTCCTTATAATTCTTCTCGAGATACTCAATAACGCTCTGTTCTCCAGATCCAGCAGCTGTGGCAAAATATCTGAAGTATAGACCGTTAGGTTCTGTCTTATACACGTGAACTCCTCTTGAATCAACTCCTGCGAATATTAGAGATACTCCGAAAGGTCTTACACCAGCTTGCTGGGTGAAGATCTGCTTCAGATCTCCTATACTCCTCACAAGACTTTCAATATCCATAGGCTCATCATAGATAAATCTATGCCTTATAGCGGTTATCCTAGCATAATCTATTAGAACTCTTCCATCAGCTCCTAAACCTGCAAATGTAGCGCCTACATGAGTATCTATAATGAATATCTTCTCTAGATCCGATAGATCTATTAGTGGTGCATGTTTTCTCTTTTCAGAGATGATCACAGCAGAATCCCTGCCTTGAATACCTATTATAGTCCATCCCTGTCTAACAGCTACCGCGGCATACTCAACCTGATAAAGCTTTCCATCAGGTGAGAATATAGTTATACCTCTATCATACCCCGCACTTGCAGGACCGAACGCCATTATGCTCTCATCCTCAAAAATAATTATCAAAAGAGATTTTTATATAGAAGACATCCGAAGACCTCTCAATCTATCATGTTTAAAACCCTGAACAGTATTTAATAGTGGAGCAAGGGCCCGTGGCTCAGCCTGGTAGAGCACCCGGCTGATAACCGGGGGGTCCGGGGTTCAAATCCCCGCGGGCCCATTCTTTGTAAGATATTTATTAGCTTTGGAAGAGATTATTAATCAACCACGTATATGAGATGTGAAGAATGGAAATAAAAGAAGAATCGTCTGGGTCTCGAAGAAGTCTAAAGATAATGGAGTTAAAAGATAATGAAAGTAATATATCCGTTATCGCAAGGGTTCTCTCAACTACAAAACCTAGAGTCATACAGACTAAGAAGGGTTCTAGAACTATTAGCGAAGCAATTATAGGAGATGATACTGGAAGAATCAAGTTAACACTGTGGGGGCCTCGCGCTGGGAGTGTTAGAGAGAATGATGTGATTAGAATCGATAATGCTTGGACTACATCTTATAAAGGTGAGGTTCAGCTTAACGCAGGATCTAGATCTAATATAGAGGTTGTAGATATAGAAGGCTTTCCAGAATCAGATCAGGTTCCCGAGAGTACCCCTAGATCTACTAGCAGTAGAAGCTTTGAGAGAAGAAGCTTCAGAGGAGGCTTTAGAAGAGGAAGAGGTGAGGAAGAGTGATAGATGAAGCTAAAAAACTTATCAAGAAAGGAGATCTCGTAGGTAGCGATGGAAACAACTTTGTAGTAGCCTTATCAGATGAAGAGGTATACTCTCTAGATCCTGCAGCCTACTACATATGGAGTCTCTGCGATGGCTCTAGAACTGTTGGCGATATAATACAGAAAGCCTCAGAAGATCTGAGCCTTAACAAGGAAGAAATCAGAGAACCTATAATTAACATACTTGAGGTACTTCTGAAGGCAAATCTTCTAGCAGAAGCCTAGGATCTCGTATAGATTAAATTCGTACAGAACTCTTTTTTATAGAACCAAACCCCGCATTCTCTGGCGGGGTTATCTCTTTAAAGCTCTAGAACATGCGAACTTCTAAAGCATTGAAGAGATTTTGAACCTAGAATTTTTCTGGTAGGCATTTTAATATTTGGAAAGTAAGAGAGAAGATGGAAGATGAAGAGCTTTGTAGAGTGTGTCAGCTATGAATATCCTGGTCACAGGTGGTGCAGGTTTTATAGGAAGTCACTTAGTGGATAGTCTTATTAATGATGGTTATAAAGTGTTTGTCATTGATAATCTCTCCTCAGGAAGAATGGAGTATCTTAGGAAATGTATTGAGAATCCTAGTATGTGTAGATATAAAATATGTGATATAAAGGATCCCGGGTGTTTGGATAACATAGATCTCAGATTTGATCTTATATATCATCTGGCGGCAAATCCAGATGTAAGAGCTTCATCTATGAATCCTGAGAGTAATTTCAATGAGAATCTAGTTGCAACATTTAGAGTGCTTGAGTTCATGCGGAAGAGAGATGTGAGTAAGATCATTTTTACTAGTAGTAGCACTGTGTATGGAGATGCTGAGAAGATACCAACTCCAGAGGATCATCCTATAAAACCTGTGAGTATTTATGGGGCTTGTAAAGCTAGTGGAGAGATTATGATCCAGACCTACTCTAGGTTATACAACTTCAGCTCAGTTATTCTAAGACTTGCAAATATTATAGGCCCTAGATCAACTCACGGGGTTGTGTATGATTTCATAAGAAAACTCATGAGAAATCCTAGAGAGCTAGAGATTTTAGGAGATGGAAGTCAGAGAAAGAGCTATCTCTATATAGATGATACTATTAAGGCTTTGAAGCTATCAGCAGAGATATTAGAGAGAAGAGATCCGGCGAAGAATTCTGTCTACGTGTTGAATGTAGGTAATGAAGATTGGATTAGTGTGAGAGACATAGCTGATATAGTGATCAATGAGATGGGATTAGAAAATGTGAAGATTAACTATAAACCTGCAACAAGCGACGGAAGAGGATGGCCTGGAGATGTTAAGCTAATGCTTCTAGATATATCACGCATAAAAAGTCTGGGATGGAGTCCTAGGCTATCGAGTTATGATGCGGTAAGACTTACAGCTAGATCTCTGATCAGAGAGCTAGCCAGCCTTTAAACTTTTGATCATATCTTTGAATAATGGTATGAACTCATATAGATCTCCTACGATTCCATAGTCAGAGTTCTTAAATATGGGAGCATTAGGATCCTTGTTCACGGCAACTATGATCCTCGAATCAAGTATTCCTGCTATGTGCTGAGGCTGTCCAGAGATCCCTAGAGCTATGTAGAGCTTGGGCTTAACCTTCTTACCGGAAAGTCCTACCCAATGTTCCTCGGGTAGCCATTTGAGATCTGCTGCTATAGGTCTTGAGCATCCTACTTGACCTCCTAAAGCTTCTGCTAGTTCGAATGCTATCTTAAGATCTTCTTTACTTCTGAAGCCTCTTCCCACGGATACGATGATTTCTGCTTCTTCTAATCTTACAGTTGCGGCCGCTTTAGGTTTTCTCTCTAGTATATTCAGCTTTCTTTCAAGATCTATCTTAAGAGGCTTTATCATAGTCTTTCTATCAGATATCTTAGCAGGCTTGGACCTGCCCACTCCAACTATTATAAAAGCTTTCTCAGGAACTCTTTCTCTAGATCTAACTCTGCCAGCCATCACACTTCTCACAGCAACTAGACCTTTTTCATCTCTTTCTATGGATGCTATATCTACCATTAGAACTCTCTCAAGTTTCTGAGAAGCTATTGCAAAAGCTTCTTTCAAAATCTTCGAAGATACTCCTATTATATATCTATAATCATGTGACTTGATCATCTGAATCAGTGCGCTAGAGATCTCCTCTGGTGTTTCTAAAGATCTCTCTTCAATATAGTATACATTCTCTAGGCCGAAGCTTTCGAGCTCGCTTACAAATCTGAGATCTGTGTAAGAGATCAGGAGAGCATCTACGCCTACATCTCCCAAGTTGGATGATATGAATCCTGCGACACCTGTTAGATCTCTTATATCTCCCAAAGATCCTATAACAAGGATCTCTCCTATACCCCTCACCTCTTAGGAGTTATAACACCTTCAGAAATAAGATATTCAACTAGTTTCGAGACTTTCTCCTTCATATCCTTACCCTCTATAATGATATTCTTCCTCGTAACTCTAACACCTTCATAAGAGACTGCAGGTGTTTTCACAGGGCTTGTAACACCTAGATCTGACGACTTGTATATTGTTATAGGTTTCTTCATAGCACTTCTGATCTGAAGAAGCGTAGGAAGTCTAGGAGTATTAATCTCCCTAGTTACTGCAATAACAGCTGGCATTCTAACCTCGGCAACCTCTACAAAATTCTCTAAATCACGCTCCACGATAAGTCTGTCGCCTTTAAAATCAATCTTTCTCACAAAGCCTGCATATGAGTAACCTAGTTCAGCTGATACTCTCGCGGGTATCTGAGAAGTGAATCTATCAATGGAAGCTTCTCCAGCTAGAACAAGACTTACATCTCCAATCTTTTTAATAGCAGTTGATATGAGTCTCGCTACATAAGTGCTGTCAGCTCCGACAGTGGTTTCATCAGCTATGAGAATAGATTCGTCAGCTCCAAGAGCTAGAATTTCTCTGAGAATACTCTGAGCCTCTTGAACCCTCTTAGTAATAGGACCCCATGTCAGTACTGTGACAGAATATATCTTTGAAAATCCAAAGCTTTTAAGTCTTTGAGCTTCTTCGAGAGCGTTTCTATCTATATCACTTATCTTAAGAGGTATATCATCTAAAAGAGGTCTATATGTTGAGGGATCAAATCTAAGCTGTCCTGTATCTATTGCCAGCTTAACGAGAACAGCTATATTCATCTAAACCCCTTCTAACATTTCTTTCATAGAATATAAGATTGATTATACTTATTTTATTAGGTTTTATACATAATACTTTATCGAGTGAGTATAATGAGTTCTTCTCAAAAAATTAAAAAAGTAGCTGTTATAGGCGCGGGAACCATGGGACATGGTATTGCAGAGCTCTCAGCTATAGCAGGCTATGAGGTTGTTATGGTAGATGTATCTAATGAGATTCTCCAGAAAGCTCTTAATAGTATCAGATGGAGTCTTGGAAAACTCAAGGAACGAGGTACTCTGAGAGAAGATATAGAAACTGTGATGAGTAGGATCAAAACAAGTCTCTCAATAGCTGAAGCAGTGAAGGAATCTGATCTTGTTATAGAAGCTGTGCCTGAGAATCTTGATCTTAAGAAGAAGGTTTTCATGGAAATGGATCTAAATGCTCCGCCTCATGCTATTCTAGCTACTAACACCTCTTCTCTACCCATAACAGAGATCTCTGAGGCAACAAGAAGACCTGAGAAGGTTGTAGGAATACATTTCTTCAATCCACCTGTTCTAATGCCTCTTGTAGAGGTTATAGCAGGAGAGAAGACAGCTAGAGAAACTATTGATCTATCTGTTGAGTATGCTAAAAGTCTCGGCAAGGAGGTTGTCATAGTTAAGAAAGATGTGCCGGGGTTCATAGTTAATAGAATTCTAGGAAGAATAATATCTCAAGCATGTTATATGGTTGATTCTGGTGAGGCAGATTTTATATCTATTGATAGTGCTGTTAGATACAAGCTAGGACTCCCCATGGGAGTATTCGAACTCCTAGATTTCTCAGGTATTGATGTGTTTGTATTCATAATGAATGAGATGAGTAGAAGAGGCTACAAGCTGAAACCATGTAGAGCTATAGAAGACAAGTTTAGAGCAGGCGAGTATGGTATGAAGACAGGCAGAGGATTCTACGTCTATCCAGAGCCTGGTAAGTATAGCAGACCTAGCATACCTAGAGAAGCTGGTGAGAAGATCGATGTTGTTAGAATATTCGCGCCAGCGGTTAATGAGGCAGCTAATCTTATATATGGAGGTATTGTAGACTCAGCTGAGGTTATAGACAAGGCCGTCAGACTAGGACTAGGATATCCTAGAGGATTGCTTGAGATGGCAGATGAATGGGGTTTAGATGTTGTAGTGAGCACCTTAAGAGATCTCAAGTCTAGATATGGGATCGAGGACTACGAGCCAAGTCCTCTACTGATGAAGATGATCTCTGAGAATAAGCTTGGAAGAAAAAGTGGTGCGGGATTCTATGTATATGGTGTTGTTGAAGAGAAGAAGCTCTCAACACTACTCGTTAGAAAGGAGAATAGAGTTGCATGGATAGTATTGAACAGACCTGAGAGGCTTAACGCGATCAATATAGAGATGCTTCAAGAACTCTCCAGGGTTCTAGACGAGCTTGAAGCTGATGACAGTGTGAGGGTTATAGTGATCACAGGAAGTGGCAGAGCTTTCTCTGCAGGAGCTGATGTGACAGGATTTGCAGGAGTTAACCCTGTTAAAGCATATATATTCTCAAGAAGATTCCAGGAAGTTCTAAGCAAGATAGAGAAACTAGCCAAGCCTGTAATCGCCGCTATCAACGGATACGCTCTAGGAGGAGGTCTTGAGATAGCTCTTGCATGCGATATAAGGATAGCATCTGAAGGCGCCATGTTGGGACAGCCTGAGATAAATCTAGGTCTCATACCCGGTGCCGGAGGAACTCAGAGGCTTAGTAGATTAATAGGTTTAGGCAGAGCACTCGAGATAATATTTACAGGAGACATGATCCCTGCTAGAGAGGCTGAGAGAATAGGCCTTGTAAATAGAGTAGTTCCTTCGGAGAATTTTGAAAGAGAAGTGAGAAGTATTGCTGTGAAAATCTCGGAGAAAGCACCTATAGCTCTAATGGCTGCAAAACATGCCGCCAGATACGGTGTTGAAGCTCCTCTAGAAGCAGGTTTAACCCTCGAATCCGCAGAATTCGGGATTCTATTCAGCACCGAGGATCTTATAGAAGGTGTTTCAGCATTTCTACAGAAGAGAAAGCCCGAGTTTAAAGGCAGATAGATCTTTTTTCTCAAGCTTTTATTTACCCTATCCACAGACTTTCAAGTGATACTTCATGTAGCAATATTAATGATACCTATAGAAGAAGAATAACATAAAGCAATATAAACCTATACCAGAGCTGAACCCCTATTATTAGATCTGAAGCAGTTGTGTTAAGATCTTCCAGGCTACGGATTTTAAGCAGTTCTCAAAATATAATCTTTTAAACATTATGTCTCTATAGAGGTATGCTCTGATGAAAAGTGAGATCGTTCTTCCAATACTTCCTACGAGTGTTATTGGTAGCTATCCTAGGCCTAGATGGCTTAGGAGAATTATAAGATCATATAATGCTGGCAGAATCGATGAGAAGGTTCTTGAAGAAGCTTTTAACGATGCTGTAGTAGCGGTTGTGAGAGATCAGGAGGCGGCGGGGGTTGATATACCGAGCGATGGCGAGATGAGGCGGGATGAGATGGTTGAGTATTTTGCCAAGAGAATTAAAGGTTTTAAGTTCTATGGACCTGTAAGAGTTTGGGGTAACAACTTCTTCAATAAGCCTGCCGTAGTCTCGAAGCTATCCTATGAAGAAGCTATCACTGTTAAAGAATACGAATTCTTACGCAGAGTAAGTTCTAGAGAGATTGTTAAGATGACTATAACAGGTCCTTACACGATAGCTGACTGGAGTTATAACGAGTACTACTCTTCAAAGGAGGAGCTAGCACACGAGCTTGCAAAGATCATTAATAGAGAGATATTAGAGCTTGAGAGAGCTGGAGCAAGATTTGTTCAGATCGATGAACCAGCTCTTACAACTCATCCAGAGGAAATGGAGTGGGCTGTAGAGGTTGTTAACGAGGCTACCAGGGGTGTGAGTATAAAATTAGGGCTTCATGTATGTTATAGTAATTATGAGCTTCTTTCAAGATACTTTGATAGACTTAATGTAAGTCAGTTTGCATTGGAATTCGCCAATAGAGGTTTTAGAGATCTCGAGATTCTTAGAAGACTAGGTGATAAGGAGATAGGGTTCGGAGTTGTGGATGTGCATTCTAGGAGAGTTGAGAGTGTGGATGAGGTTGTGAAAGCTCTTAGAAAGGTTATGGATATAGTTTCGCCTGATAAGATCTATGTGAATCCTGATTGCGGTCTCAAGCTACTCCCCCGAGAGATTGCGAAAGCTAAGCTCGAGGTGATGGTTGAAGGAGTTAGAATTCTCAGGAGAGAACTCGAGAAAAGAGGATTAACAAGTATTGTACTGAGGTGATCTAATGCCTTCTATAGGTAAGATCCTCTTCGGCTCAATGCCTAGAACCAGGAGTATTGCAAGAGCTATCTCAAGATATGAGTCTGGGAAAGTGCCTAAGGAGATTCTTGATGAGAGCTATAGATCTTCTCTAAAAAGATTTCTAGATCTTGCCTTCTCATATGATTTTGCTAGAGTTAGCGATGGGATGTACAGGTGGGATGATCTATTTAATCCTCTAGCATCATATCTAGGAGCTGAAGTGAATGGTCTGAGAAGGTTTTATGATAATAACTTCTTCTACAGACAACCAGTCTTCAGGAAGAAAATCGAGTATGACAAGGCTCATATTTCAACAACTCTCATCGAGGATCTTAAAATACTAAAACAGGAACACAGAATCCAAAGGCTTTCAATATCTCTCCCAGGACCTCTGACACTGGCTCGCAACTCTATCATAGAAAAATCAGTATACTCCTCACACTTAGACCTTGCAAGAGACTATGTTGAGAAAGTTGTTCTTAGAGAACTTGAGACAGCTCTTAGAGAGGGTGTGAGGAATCTAGACCTTCACGAGCCTGAGCTCGGTTTTGAAGATCTCTCAGAAGAATACGTGAATCTATATAGGAGAATCACCGACCATATGCCAGGACATATTTGGATCATAGTATACTTCGGATATAATCCTGGCAATGTGAGAAGACTTGCTGAAATATCTTCAGAGAAAAATATGATACCGGTAATAGACCTTATATCAAGTTCTGTTTCAGTAGAAACCTTTGCAGAAGATGCGAGAAAAAGTAGAGAGGTGGGAGTAGGTATAATAGATAGTAGGAATACAAAGATAGAGAAATTAGAGAATCTGAGAGATCTTATATCAAATATTGAGAAGAATCTAAGAGATACCGAGAGGATTTATGTAACTCATAATACTAATCTAGAGTTCCTACCTGAGAGGATTGCAATGAGAAAGATAAGGTTGCTAGGTAGAGTAGTCTGAGAATCATCTGATTAGCTAAAATCTCTTGGATTAAGAAGAGATCATGTGTGCATAGAGGTTTTTAATGAAGATCTTCTGATCAATTCTTTTGGGATCTTGAGAATTTGAATAGCTGTTTGGATCTGTACCATGTACTGAGGTACACCCATAGGATCGAAACCTACTCTCATTACATAAACTATGCTGGGTTTAACCTTGAGAATGCTTCCATCTTCTATTTTCACCTCAAGCCACTGGCATTCTCCTCTAGATTTGAATCCTATGAACTCAGGCTGGGTCTGAGGTTTCTTATGTGGTGATACAGATAGATATCTGATCTGAAAGCTAGCTCCTACAGCGTATACAGGAGCTCCTGTATTAGGATCACTCCCTATCCTAGCTATCTGTGCTATATAAGGTTTCACAGAAATATTGCTGCCATCAGCTAGCTCAAGATCTATCCATTCACATTCACCGGAAACTTCAAATCCTAATATCTCAGCTTCAAAACTCATCTTAATCCTCGATAATATCCTTAGCAAGGCTAATTAATTTGAGGCTTTCACTTATCAGAGCTTTGGCCCTTCATCATGTTCAGGTTGTTCTAACTCATCATCTTCTACCTTCTACATATATTTCTCACTGAAATCTTTTAATAATATTCTATTAATTATTTTGCTCTATTTTATCTCGAGAATCATGTCAGTCAGATCCTTTACAGCTGCTTCAAATTCTTCTTCAAACATCTTATGAGGAAGCTCAATGGAGTACAGAGGTTTTAGAAATCTGATCAGGTCTCTTGTGGTAGGCCATGAAATCATTTTATTCTTACTATACATCTCTGAGGGGTAGTGGATGTTGAAGACCTTTCTATATTCGTCTCCTCTATACATAAGTACTCTGCCTGGGGTAGTTATGAGAATTACATCTGATTCTAGAGAGTGCAGATTAGGTGCTGATGAATCATTAAAGCTTTCGACAACTACAATATCATGTCTCCTGAAGATCTCTTCCAGACATCTATCACTATGTATAACACCTTCCCAGAGTATTTCCTCCAGATCTGCTGCTGAAATCTCTTCAGGTCTGGAATTAAGTCTTTCGATCAGAAGATCTACTTCTTTTTTTAATGCTCCGCTAAGAAGTCTATAGTTATCCTTAACAATATAATGTTTTGAAGGATATCTCTGCGAGGAATTATCGCAGAAGCTGATTCTTATCATAATAGATGACTCGATAGAGGATGAGAAAAGCATTTTATAGAGCAACATTTGATCTATCCTACCATCACGAGCTACATCGTATGGCATTGTAGCTATGTCCAGAGGATTTATAATTTCATAGGGATCATCAGAACCAGCATTTCTCCTAAGCTCCACAACATCATGCCCCAGTAGAATTCCTTCATCTATAGAGTAGTAGAAGGTATCAGCCTGATACCAAAGACTATGACCGGCTATAGGCTTTGAAACACCTATATCAAACCCTTTCTCGCGTAAAAATCTTGCAATCTCTTTAGCTACTGTAGTCTTCCCAGAATCATGTGGTAGAAGCCCTGAGATAAGGATCCTAATGCTTTTCAAGGACCTCTCCTCAGATATTAACGAGGGCTTCAGAATTTTAAAATTAGTTTAACTTGTTAAGAGCTCTATGCAAGAAGATCTTATTATACTATCTAGAGAAAATAATTCTTATGATCCCATTATAGAGTATTATTGCTGAGAAAACTAGAAGTGTTGTGAACGAGAAGATTTTTACTATGAGAATCGTAGCTCTACTACTCTTGTAGTAGCCTTTTCTTACAGCTAGAGGAAATAATATGATCCAGAGTAGTATGGCTATAAACAATCCTAAAACTGCTGAGAATCCAAATATAGAAATGAAAGAGAGACCTGCTGTAAGCCACCAGAGGATCTGGTATGGATTTGTAACTCCGAGAACCAGAGACGTGACATATGCCATCAGAATCCTAGAGCTGTTATCAGGGTTAGAGTTTCCTCTCTGACTCTCCTCACTACTTCTCAGAATAGTTATAGCTAGAATCAGCATGTATAAACCTCCTGAGATATAGAAGATCTCGATAGGAAGGCTTCTCACCAGCTCGTAGGTTTTATATGTAAGAATCATAAAAAGAAGATCTGCTGTAAGAGCTCCAGCACCTGTTGAAAAACCTAAAGAGAAAGATCTGATAGATCTTGCAGCTATGAGAGCGTTCATAGGACCTGGAGGAACAGCTAGTGAGAGTCCGTAAAAGAATCCATAGATAAAACTTTTTACGATCTCTGAGAAGATTGACACCTCTCACATCTTTAATTTCTTGATATCTCTACAAGAAATTAAATACCTAGTCATCTAAATCTAGGAAGACAACCAACTTTTTGATCTCGATTAATACCTAAAACTTATTTAAAATAATATGATCTTTACCCACGAGATTATCTTTTAATTTCTAATATTTTATTGATAAGAAATACCTCTACTCAAAATATTTTTATTGAACTTTTCTCGCATATTCTAAACCCTTTAAAAAGGGGTATAGGTTTTTAAGCATTGAAAATTTTAAATATAGAGGTGCGGTTATATGGGTGAAGAAATTGTTTTTGTTAGGAGAGCTTCAGGACTTATCAGAGAACTCGGCTGGTTTGACATAGCTATATGGGCTCTTGCAACACCTGCAGCTTCTGGCATGACATACTATACTGTTAAGATTCTTGGAGACCCCAGTGCTTATGGAGGTAATATAGCTCTTGCATTCTTCATAGCTGGATTAATGTTTCTACCCCTGGTGATAGGTTTTGCTCTCATAGTTGCTTCATACCCTAGATCCGGAAGTCTCTATGTATTTGTATCGAGAACAATACACCCGGTTCTAGGCTTTCTACCATTCTGGTACTTTATTGTGGGTGGAGGTTCTGCTATTGCGTCAGGCTTCCTGCTATTCATAGGGGTGAAAGCTCTGAGCGGTCCTCTCGTGGTAGCGGGTTTGTCTAGTGGTAGAGAGGATCTTATAAGTCTGGGAGAAGCTTTCACGAATCCTATTAATCAAATGATTATAGCAATGATCCTTGTTGCAGTGATCTGGGCTATAAATTACATGGGGATGAAGATCATCAAGTGGGTTATGAGAATAATGACACTACTACCTCTAACAGTCACAGTAGTAGTGCTGATAGCATTATTAACACTAGGTCCTGGAGGAGGTGTCTCCAGATTTGATTATATATTCGGAGCTGGAGTTTCTGATAAGATCATGCAGGCAGCATATAATGAAACTATTGCTAAATCCTACGGCATATCAATACTCACACCAAATGATGTGCTTACAGGAACATACGGAATGCTACTATGGACCTTATGGGCGTGGACAGGTCTTGAGATCGTGACTTTCGTAGGCAGCGAGGTTAAAGATCCTTCGAGAAGTTATTTAAGAGGATATGCCGTAGGATTTATAATGGTTATGATTCTATATCTTGCTAATGCAGCGATCCTTCCATGGGTTTTCAATTATAATTTCCTTGCTGCATACTCCTACCTTAAGTATGAGCACGAGGATGTTCTAAAAAGCATTCTCCAAGGCAAGCCAGCTCCAGATGCTTCAGTACCATTCTATGCCGCCATAGCTTTTCCAAATCCTATTATTGCAATAGTAATAGGTCTGGCATACTTCTTATGGTATTTCAACACGGTAATACCCATATGGGTTGGTGGTGTGAGAGGATTTTTTGCAATGGCTTTCGACAGAGCTCTGCCCGAGAAAATAGCTGAGGTGTCTCCGAGATGGGCTGCACCTACGTGGGCTAATCATGTCACAGCTCTGCTAGCTCTCTTCGGAGCATTCATGACGCTTCTAGAGAACATGGGCTACGGGCTTGCAACAGCTTTGATCTCTTTCCTAGACTTCAGCGTCTTTCTATTCGTATGGCCTGTAGGTCTTGCTCTCATGCTAGTCCCATGGTGGAGACCTGAGCTTTTCGAGAGAATGGTGTTTCCATCAAAAATTCTAGCTACAGCTGTTGGAACCATTATATTTGGCTTAGGCTGGTTCTTCATGATACTGACATCATATACAGAACCTATGATTGTTCTCATAAACATTCTCGTAGGAGTTATAGGCTTGCTAATCTTCACCTACATGGCTGCTAGAAACAGAGCTAGAGGAATAGATCCTTCTAAGATCTATGCTCAAATACCTCCAGCATAAGGTTTTAAAAATGTAAAGACTTTTTTAAGTATCCTCGTATAATTAATATTCAGAAGATGGTGATCAGATGATTAGAATATTCTTCTCGGTAGACGTCCACGGATCAACTCTTGTATGGAGAAAATGGCTTAAAGCCTTCGAACTCTATAAGGTGAACACTCTAATCTTATCAGGAGATCTTACCGGAAAGGTTTTGGTACCTATAATCAGGAGATCTAGTGGAATTCACACTGCAAGGTACTTTGGAAGAGTGTGGGAGCTTAAGAATGAGGAAGAGATCAGAGCATTCGAAGAAAGGCTTGAAGGTGCTGGAGCATATTATGTGAGAGTTGATGAGAAAGAACTTGAAGATCTAAAAGCCTCACCGGAGAAAGTGAATAAACTGATCATTGAGAAGATGATTGAAAGACTTAGAAAATGGCTTGACATGCTTGTTGAGAAGATTGATACTAGGAAGGTCACGACTATTGTAATGCCTGGAAACGATGATGAGTATGTAATCGATGATGTGATTAAAGAGTATAGTGATAGAGGTGTTATATATCCTGTTGATAGAGTTGTAGAGCTAGGTGATGCTGAGATGATCTCATGTCCATATGTGAATCCTACCCCGTGGAACACTCCTCGAGAGATGAAAGAAGGAGATTTGGAGAAGTATCTTGAAAGGCAGATCTCAAAGCTTAGGAAGCCTTCAGAAGCGGTTTTCAATATACATCCTCCACCATATAACACGCATCTAGATCTAGCTCCTATGCTTGGTAAGGATCTGAAGCCTGTAACAATAGCTGGAGTAGTTCAATATGAGCATGTAGGAAGTAAAGCTGTGAGAAAGATCATAGAGAAATACCAGCCTTTAATAGGATTGCATGGTCATATACATGAATCTGGTGGTATGGATAGAATTAAGAAAACAATTGTTGTCAACCCAGGCAGTGAGTATAGTGAGGGTGTTTTAAAAGGGTTCATAGTAGAAATCGATGGAGGAAAACTTATAAATTATTGGAAGGTTGAGGGTTGATGAGTCTAGGTAGAAAAGTTTCTCTTCCAGCAGATGAGTTCGTTAGAGAAGCTATTAATATAATAGATCGTGCTAGGGATAGAGGTGTTATTCTAAGAGTATTAGGAGCAGTAGCGATATATATACACTCTCTAGATAAACCAGATACTCTTAAAATCTATAATGTTATGAGAAGATTCGAGGGAGAAGAAGCTGTTTTCACAGACCTAGATCTAATAGGATATAGTAAGCAGAGGAAGAATGTAATCGAATTCTTCGAAAAAGATCTCAGGTTTAAAACAGATCCTTACGTTAAAGCTTTATTTGGAGCTAAAAGACTTGTATACTATCATCCTCAGGATTTATATCATGTTGATATATTCTTCGACAAACTAGAGTTCAGCCATGATGTAGAATTCGGTAGCACTCCTGGAAGGGGGAGACTTGAGCTGGATTATCCTACGATATCACTGGCAGATATAGTTCTCGAGAAACTTCAGATCCATGAGATAAACAGAAAAGATCTTGTGGATCTCATAGTATTATTTCACGGACATCAACTCTGTAGAGAGAGGGGTGTTATTGATAGAGATTGTATAGATGATGATTATATAGCAGATATACTATCCAGAGACTGGGGGTTCTGGTATGATGCAACTACTAATCTGAGAAAACTTGCGTATATTGTGTCATCAGAGTTCTCAAGCATAGATCCTGAATCTTCTAGGATTGTACTTCAGAGAGTGGATCTTCTTCTTAGCTCAATAGATCAGAAGCCTAAGTCTAGAGATTGGATCAAAAGATCTAAGATAGGGACATCAAAACCCTGGTATAGAACGGTAGAAGAGCTAGAGAGATAAACCAAGTCTGGTATAATGGTTTTAGTGACATCTTAAGACATAATCTATATTTTATATACTTCTCTTCTCCTAAATATCCTCTTCAAAGACTTTTTTACCTGCCTTAGCGTCTTTACTTTCGTGATATTATAAAGATTGAACATATTATTTTTACATGGTGAGCTCTATATCACTTCCACTAGATACCGTGTTCAAGCTTATTCTCGAGAATATGAAGAGATCTGGAAATCCTATAGGAGTTGGTTCTGATATATGTGTTGAATGGTCTCGAGGGCTTGATCTTCCGAGAGGTGGTAGGAGTGTTATATATACCTCATGTATGTATCAGATGGCTCCTTACATTAAGCGTTTTGTGGATCAAATCGAGAGATTAGAAGGTTTAAAAGGTTCTAGCGTGGTGCTCAGGCTTGGAAGTATCTTGGGAAGATTCATAGATCTCTCAGCGATTCTGAGGATTCCTGAAGATGAGATCAAGAGATCCTCAAATATAATAAGAAACATAGTATCCGCTCTTAGAAGAGTAGATAGAGATCTTGGATATCTTTATGAAGACGAACCATACAGCGGTGCTCTTCTATATGAGCTAGGTCTTGAAGAAGCTTTTGAAGAGCATATTAAGAAGGTTCTAGAAATTTTCAGAAGATATAAGGTTGAAAGAGTTTACACTATAGATCCTCATACACATCATGTTCTGAAGCATGTGTATCCCTCATATGTGGAGAAGCTCGATCTAGAGGTTGTACACTATCTTGAGGTTCTCTCTCGAGAAAATCTTGATCTCAAGAGAGAAGGTTCTTCGGAAGAGAATTCTTACGTTATTCACGATCCATGTCTTCTGGTTAGATATTCAAATATAATAGATCCTCAGAGAATTGTTCTGAACAAGCTTAACGTGAGATTTCAAGAACCTCTGAGAAGTCGCGTGAGAACAAGATGTTGTGGAGGTCCTATAGAATCTATAGCTCCTAGAGTTTCAGGTTCTGTAGCACGTGTGAGACTTGAAGAGCTTACGAAATACTCTAACAAGATCATTGTTATGTGTCCTATATGCTATGTTAGTCTTAGCAGGTATTCTAAAGATTATAATGCCATGATACACGATCTCGCTGAATTCCTAGGGTGAGCCTGCTTGAGAGAAGTTTATGAAAAACTGAGAAAAACTCTTGATGATAAGGAGATGAGAGATCAGATTACAAGGATTACTACAGAGTCTTCTGATAAGATATGGAGACTACTAGAAGAGTATCCTCACATAGTTGCATGGGCTGAGGAGGTTAGAAAGATTAAGGAGATGGTGTTAAGAGATCTCGAAAATTATATTGAGAAAGCTATGAGAAGTATTGAGAAGATGGGTGGCAGAGCATACCTCGCCAGAGATGGTGAGGAGGCGAGGAGGATTATAAGAGATATAATAGGATCTAGCAAGATCGTTATTAAAGCTAAGAGCATGGCTACTGAGGAGATCGAGTTAAACAAATTTTTAGAGGATTTAGGTGTGGAAGTAGTGGAAACAGATCTAGGCATGTTCCTCGTACAGATACTTGGAGAAGAACCTTCTCATCCTGTAGCTCCTGCAATCCACATAACCAGAGATAGAATCATAAAAGGACTTAAGAAGATCCGTATTAGAATACCTGACACAGCCTCTCCAGAGGAGATAGCGTCTGCTGTGAGAGATTATCTAAGGAAGAAGATATTCTCAGCTAGTGTAGGGATCTCGGGCGCGAATTCTCTTGCTGCAGATACAGGAGCTATAGTGCTTGTAGAGAATGAGAGTAATATAAGACTTGTCACATCAATACCAGAAAAACACATAGCACTAATCCCTGTAGATAAGATCATGCCATCACTTGAGGATGCTATAAAAGCTGCTCTGGTTCAAGCCGCTTATGACGGGCTCTATCCACCTACGTATCTTAGTATTATAACAGGTCCTAGCTCTACAGCCGATATAGAGCATAAGAGAGTTATAGGAGCTCAAGGACCTAGAGAACTTCACATAGTGCTTCTCGATAACGGAAGGCTTAGAATCTCTAGAGATCCTATTTTCCACGAGATTCTTAAATGTATTAGATGTGGTAGATGCGTGTTCGAATGCCCGATCTACCAGTCTATAGGACCTGGATTCGGGTTTAAAGGTTTTAATGGTCCTATGGGTGTTGTATGGCTTTATGTACTAGGAGAATTCGAGGCAGCAGGATATCTGAGCATGTTATGCGCCCACGCTGGGATTTGTCGCGAGGTATGTCCTATGAAAATAGATCTGCCTAAACTTATTACAAGAATAAAATCTATGCATGTTAGGAAAATCCTCTCAGAATCTCAGGATAAGGCCTCATAGAATTCAGATTATTTTCTAGAGTTAAGCAACCTTCTCATAGCCACAACCACGCCGGGTATATCTATTCTGGCAGGACATGCAGGCACACATGCTGCGCAGAGAAGGCATGTGTATATGTACTCGTATGTAGCCTTAGAATATATCCCTTCGAGGTAGAGTAGAGATACTCTAATTCTCCCCCTAGGACCGTAGCCTCTCAAGCCATTGATATCTATGGTGGGGCATTCAAACTCGCAGAATCCGCAGAAAACACACTTTGACACTTCTCTCCTTATAAACTCTATATCTTTTTCTTCACTTCTCAATAGGTATCACTCTACCTGGATTTAGAATCCCTCCCGGATCGAATGTCTTTTTAATTTCTCTCATTAGGTTCAAGGTATGCTCTGATTCTCTGTATCTGAACTCTTCTCTGAGAAGCTCTATCTTCATAGTACCTATACCATGTTCAGCGCTGACACTTCCTCCTAATCTGACTGCTTCTAAGGCTATTTCTCTCCCCATTTTCAAGACTAGATCTCTGTCCTTAGGATCCTCAAGATCTCCTTCGAACTTGGGATGTAGATTCCCGTCTCCTATATGACCTCCTACATAGATCTCTCTAGCATATCTAGTGCTTATACTCTCTAGAGTGTTCAGATAATCTTGGATCCTTGATATCGGGACTACCACATCTTCTATAATTATATATTTCATCTTTCTAGCTCTAACAGTTGCAGGATACATAGATCTTCTTAACTGATATATCTTATCAAAATCAGGATCTCTATCTGTAGCCATGTAATAACTTTTTATACCATGTCTGGAGAGTATCTCTACGGCTCTTCTGAAGATCTCGTCAGCTTGTGAGGATCTTTCTAACTCGAAATCTGTTATAATAGCATGTCCTTCTCCGAAGTATATTCCTGTAACCTCTTTAACTTTTTCTACAATCTTATCCGACATATACTCTGAGATCAGAGGAACTCCAAACTCTTCTCTGAGATCTAGAAATGCTCTAAATGCCTTCTCAAAAGAATCCGAGTAATACAACAACCTCGCAATACTCCTCGGCTTAGGCCATAGCTTTAGAATTGCACTTGATATAATCCCTAGCGTGCCTTCAGATCCTACTAGAAGCCTTACCATGTCATATCCTTGCCTGCATTTTACAGTTCTACAGCCAATCCTATGAATCCTTCCTAGACCATCTACGAACTCGAGTCCTAAAACCCAATCTCTCATAGTACCATATCTAGCTCCTCTAAGACCTCCGGCTCCTGAGGCTATGGCGCCGCCAAGTGTAGCAGCTTTAGAGGAAGCTGGATCTACGGGGAAGAAAAGTCCTGATCTATTCATCTCTAGATATTCGTTTAATTCTTCAATTCTTATACCAGCTTCTGCGATTATATATCTATCAGTTCTAGAGAACTCTATAACTCTTCTCATACGCCCAGTGTATATTATTACACCATACTCAAGCTGTGTAAATTGATTCAGAGATGTAATACTTATAACAGAAGATCCTAGGGCTAGACTTGTTGCAGCTCCTTGAGGTATCACAGGAATCTTCTCCTTATAACATAGTTTAACAATCTCGCTAATCTCTCTCGAACTCTCCGGAGACACTATAATAAATCTTCTAGAGAGATCCTTAGGTAAGAGAGGAAAAGAAACTGCATCAACACTGTGAAGACCTAGCACAACAGGATCCTGAGAAACCTTATCGGAGCCTACAAGCTTCTTAATTTTACCATATATCTCTTCAATCTTCATAGGAGTAGGCCTTCTAACTAATATAGTGGAGAAGTAGTTAAAATTAGTTATTAAAAGGAGATCTTCGGGATATTTATATTGTTCTCCTAAGACTAGAATTCCCAGAATCTAGATTAGATCTTCGCATTATTCTTCGAAAACATGAATCTGAGGATTAAATCACCATCAAAAAACTCCTCTCATCGCAAGATCATTCTCACAAACCTTCTAACTCTTCTGCATAATTCAAATCACTTAATGATCACTTAATAGGGATCAAGTAGATCTAGTATAAGAAGATCGGAAAAGATCGAAGCTTTCTATAGAGTTGAATTCTTTTAAGTTCTCATAATAATTCTCTATATGACGAGTGGTGGATGAGGATGAGCAAGGCATCTCATATAAGATTTAAAACACCTCCTGAGATCGCTGAGAAAGCATATGAGCTAGTTTCTAAGGCTAGAACTAGTGGTGGGAAGATCAAGAAAGGTGTTAATGAAACCACCAAGGCTGTTGAAAGAGGCGAGGCTAAGCTTGTTGTAATAGCTGAGGATGTTAATCCTCCAGAAGTTGTTCTTCATCTACCATATCTCTGCGAGGAGAAGAAGGTTCCATACATCTATGTTCCTAGCAAGGCTAGACTTGGTCAGGCAGCTGGAATACAAGTTGCGGCTTCATCGGTGGCTATCATAGATCCTGGAGATGCTAAGGATCTTTTAAACGAGCTTGTTAAAGCTTATAACGAGCTTAGAGTAAAAGGCTGATGATTTTTTCCTTATAAATTCTTGCTCGAATAACTTTTTAGAGGGCTTAGAGTTGAGCTTAGCTCAGATACTTAAAGGACTTGCCTTTTCACAGGTAATGATACTAGCATACTCTCTCGTACTCACCTTCTTCCCACAATACTACCAGTATATTATAATCCTTGTGTTCATAACATTTCTTTCCTACTCATTTTTAGTATCTTTTAGAAGAATGAGATCTAGTACTAGAAGTAGTGATGCTGAGTATGTGAGAAGTGGTAGAGTATTTGTTAAAGCCCAGCCTAGTAAGGTTATAGAGTTGATAAATAAAGATGATAAACTGATCCATGATATGAGACCTCAGATGAGATTTATGGCTTCCTCACTCATAGCTCTTCCGATAGTATTCATCATATACTATCCATATATAGAGTTTGTGATGCCTTACTTCAGATCTTTTGATGGTATTATATACTCCTTCATAGGTTATCTAATATTATTCGAATTGTTATTCATGACACCATGGATCATAAACAGATTTTTTATAATGAAAGGAGATATAAGAATGATCCAACCTCTGAGAGATTACATAATAACCTCCAGAGGAATTCAAGCTACTGGTCTGCTACTGAAGTTTCCCGCAGATTCTTCCGGGTATAAGGTTTATTGTAATAAAAAGAGAAGATTCATAGATATAGAAGTACCTCCTCAAACCCAATCTCTTACAGGAGCTAGAATAGTTCCTATCTACAGACTCTATATGAGTGAAAGCGATCTTTTGAAAGCTATAGAGTGCTTGGAAAAATTCGGAGGTTTTTCTGTGAGATGTGAGTGACTAGCATGAGTGACAGAGATCATGAACTTTTCAAAGGAAGGAAAGAAGAGAAGAGATACTTCGACTCAGATCTTCTAGAGACAGTTGAAGAAGTCTTCGACAGTGCCACTATAGCTACCATATTAAATCTCATTAGATCCAAATGTCTGAAAAGAATTAAAGGAGTTATATCAGCTGGTAAGGAGGCTCGAGTGTACTGGGGCGAGAGTTTTGAAGGTAGAGACATAGCTCTTAAGATCTATTATGTGACAACCTCAGAATTCAGAAGATCTATATGGAAGTATCTTGCAGGAGATCCAAGGTTCGAGGATTATAAAGGTATGAATTGGAGGAGACTTATATATCTCTGGGCTTCCAAGGAGTATTCTAATCTAATTAGACTGAGTAAAGCTGGTGTGAGAGTGCCTAAGCCCTTGTGCAAGAAGAATAATGTCATAGTTTTAGAGTTCATAGGTAAGGAGGGTGTTAGAGCTCCACTACTTAAAGAAGCCTATGAAGAGAAACTTCTCTCTGAAGAGGATCTCAGGAGAATATATGAGGACTTAATAGAGCAGATTCATAAGATGGTTGTAGATGCCGGGATAGTTCATGCTGATCTAAGTGAGTATAATATTATGATATATGAGGGGAAGCCTTATATAATAGACGTCTCTCAGGCAGTATCCGTAAAAAGTGCAAATGCTCTCGAATTTCTAAGACATGATATATATACTATAGTGAATTTCTTTAGAAGAGCTGGAGTTGAGACAGAAGATCCTGAGCATATTATGAGAAAACTTCTTGATGAACTTGATATTGCATAATCCGAGAAATTGAAATTATTCATATTAAGTTCTGGAGTATCTCTATACTATTCTTTGAATCTCTCCTAATTTTTAGTTTTAATAATAGATATTGATAGATATTCTATGAGAATGAAGAATAAGTATGAAAATTCTTATCTCGAGAGTAGCGAGAGGAGAATTCTAGTGAGAATATCAGATCCTCTACCGCTTATAGGTCATATAGCTTTTGGGATTATTGACAGAGGTAGTAATATTCTCCAGGTCAGACCTTTCTCCGCATGTCCTTTCTCATGTGTTTTCTGCTCGGTTGATGCAGGTCCTCTGAGTAGGAGTAGAATTGCTGAATTCATCGTAGATCTGGATCACCTGATCGAATGGGTTATGTATGCTCTCAGACACAAGATCTCTAAGAAGATTCATATTCTAATCGATGGAGTTGGAGAACCCATACTCTATCCCAGGATCGTGGATCTTGTAGCAAGACTTAGAGAGATAGAGAGAATCGATGAGATAGCGATCGAGACTAGAGGTTCTATAAGAAACCCAAGACTTTATAGAAGACTATGGGAGGCGGGTTTGAATAGAATTAACATCTCTATAGATACTCTAGATCCTCAGAAAGCCTCTAGACTTACTAATACAAATTGGTACTCTCTAGACCAGGTTTTGGAAGTAATCACTGAAGCCAATTCTATAGGACTTGATATAACGCTTACACCTCTATGGATACCAGGGGTTAATGATGAAGATCTGATTTCTTTAATAGAGTGGGTTAAGAAGAATATTAGAAACAAAAGATCTCCTTCTATAGCTATTCAGAAGTATATAGCCCATAAGAGAGGGAGAAAGATACCTGGAGTGAGAGAAGTTGGATGGAATTACTTCTATGAATTCCTAGAGAAACTTGAGAAGAAAACAGGTGTTAGATTGATTCTAAGACCTGAAGATTTCAACATAAAACCTGACATGCCTGTTCCGAAGACTATGAGAACTGGTGAGAGTATTAGGATGAAGCTTTACTCGGTAGGATGGTTGAGAGGAGAGTACATAGCTTATGCGAGGGAGAGAGTTGTAACACTAGTATCGGAAGAGAAACTTGAGAATATAAGAGATATAGAGATCATAGGAAGAGTGATTCATGATAAAGATAACATATATATTGCAAGATTAGATTAGAGAAGGATTGAAGAAGATTTTTAATACTCACGTGTGTATTGAACTTGGTGAATATATAGAATGAGCAGAACAACAGAAAAATCTATGTGCAGAGAAGAAGTGAGACTGGCTATAATAGTCTCTGAATTTAATTTTGATATAACCAGGATAATGCTTGAGAAAGCTCAGGATCACGCTCAATTCCTAGGAGCTAAGATCTCTCACGTGCTCAGAAGTCCTGGAACATTTGATATACCTCTTCTGGTTAGAAAAGTGATAGAGAGAGAAGAAGTTGATGCGGTAGTAACACTAGGAGCCGTTATAGAAGGTGAGACAGAACACGATGAAGTTGTAGCACATCAAGCTGCTAGAAAGATACTAGATCTATCTGTTGAATTTGGCAAGCCTGTCACTCTAGGTATCATAGGTCCTGGAGCTACAAGACTTCAAGCACTAGAAAGAGCTGAAGAGTATTCTAGAAGAGCTGTTGAAGCCGCTGTAAAGCTTGTGAGAAGAATCAGAGAACTCGAGTGTAGATGAGAAAAGCATGTGGTTGCCCCTGCTGTTTATACGGGTTTGTTAAGATGTTTTTGATTATCTTGGGTATCGTAGCTGTGGGCTTCCTCCTCAGCACATGCTCACCATTCGCAGGATCTTCGGAGGCTACATTGACGGGGCACAAGCTTAATCTTCAAAGTCTTCCTAATGATCTCGGCCTCCGCTCCCCACCACCCCTTCTATGATGTTTTCATCTTCCTGAACTTCTGGGATCGTTCACAGTATATCCTGGCGGCGAAAGATGTTACTATAGAGACGAAGTCCTCCACCAGCTCATCTGTATATCCCTTCTCACTCTCTTCTACAAACTCTACTCTAACGCCGTGCGACTCGAAGAAGCGGGTGAGGTATTCGAATCCGAATCTAGCCAGCCTGTCGCGGAACTCCACCACCACATCCATCTCATGCTTAACTTAACTGCCATGTTGAGAAGCTTCTGAAAGCCTTCACACCTCTCATTCAGACCTCTCGAGACATCTGTTACCACATCAACAACTCTATACCCCTTAGCTGAGCAGCAGCTTCTCAGTCTTTCAACTTGTCGTTCTAAGTTGCTATCTGTTTTCTGTTTATGCGATGAAACTCTAGCATATATAACGGCTCTAATCTCTCTTCTCACCACCGCTCAGAATCCTCATGAACTCGCTCTAAGGAACCATCCACAGCTTCCCGATCCTGAGAGTGCAGAGCTTTCCCTGCTTCATCCAGTTTTTAACAGTAGAAACACTAATATTCAGCAGCTCAGCAGCCTCACCAGTTCTATAGAGCTTCTCGGGCACCGCCTAGCATCTCTCATGATTCCAAACACCTATGACAGCTAAAACAGCTTGAAAACTTCTACGATAGACACAGTCTATAGATGCTTCTGAAAGCTTCTGGAGTGATGTAAATCTGTATAAGGGTTGGACCTTGTGTTAAGATTAATACTTAGAGCTGGATAGTGTTATATGGATATAGATGAGCGAGAAAACAGTAATAGAGCTACGCAATGTATCTAAATACTATCAGATGGGATCTGTTCTTGTAAGAGCACTTGATAATGTGAATCTAAAGATTCTTCAGAAAGATCTGATAGCTATTATGGGGCCCTCGGGATCTGGTAAGACAACACTGTTAAATATAATGGGGCTTCTAGACAGACCTACCTCTGGTAAGGTTTATTTTAAAGGTTTCGATGTCACCAGGTTAAGCGATTCCGAGATAGCTCTTCTGAGAAATAGAGGCATAGGATTTGTATTTCAATCATTCAACCTGGTTAACAGACTTACAGTATATGAGAATATAGAGCTACCTCTGATACCTAGAAGAATTCTCAAGAGTGAGAGGTATAAGATGGTTGTAGAAGCTCTTAGAATGTCCTCAGGAGATATCTCATGGCTCTATAAGAAACCCCTACAACTTTCAGGAGGTCAGCAACAGAGGGTTGCCATTGCAAGAGCTATTGTAGGAAGACCTGATGTAATACTAGCCGATGAGCCTACAGGAAATCTTGATAGAGTTTCTGCGAGAGAGGTTATGAGGACTTTTTTAGAGCTTAATAAACTAGGTCATACCATAGTGATCGTAACGCACGACCCCGAGGTAGGAAATTGTGCCGAGATCATCTATGAGATCAGAGATGGGAAGATTACTAGCAGTAAGAAAGGTGATAAGAGCATGTGTATAGCGTATAAAAACCTATAGATGGAACTCTACTATTATCTCATCTGAATATTCGTACTTATTAAATCAGACTTAGGATATTATTTTAGAAAAGGGTTGTAAGATGATCCTGTCAGACTTCGATTTGAAAGCCTATCTGAGTTCTGGAAGACTTAGAGTAGAACCTCTCGAACCTCTTATAATAAGAGAGAATGGACTTGATCTGAGACTTGGGAGAAGTTACTGTGAGTTAAAAGAGACTGAAGAGGTTTTAGATCCCTATACCGAGTGGGATCCTCTTAAGTTTTATGAGTGTAGAGAGAGTGATGATTACATCTTGAAACCTGGGAGAAAGTATCTTCTTCACACTCTAGAATACATAGCACTTCCTCCAGAACTTGTAGGAATAGTAGAACTCAGATCAACACTAGCTAGACTAGGACTTCTAATACCTCCCACGGTAGTGGATGGCGGTTTCGAAGGACAGCTCACTATAGAGGTTCACTCATCTTCTTTCCCTGTAAGACTGAGATCAGGATCGAGATTTCTCCATCTCATACTCATGAAAACAACAACACCCATTGAAAAGCCTTATAAAGGAAGGTATCAAGGGCAGAGAGATGTGATGCTTCCAAAGAGACCTCTAGAATATCCTTGAAGATAGGTAGAAAGCCTTATGGAGCTTATAAACATTATAACTCTTCTGATCATATCTTTTTTCGCAGGAGTAATAGGAAGTCTCACAGGCTTGGGAGGAGCATCTATCATAACACCAATCCTAGTAGGTCTGGGAATGCCTCTCAAGTACTCTATAGCGAATGCTATGATATCTGTTATAGCAACATCATCAGGTTCCTCCGCGGCATATGTTAGAGATAGACTTACCAATCCTAGGGCGGCGATGTATCTTGAGGTATTCACAGTATTAGGAGGGCTGATAGGCGCGTATATAACGCTAATCACTCCAGCTGTATATCTCTATTTCTTCTTCGCATTATTTCTTCTAACAATGCTTCTATTCTCTCAAAGAGTTTCATTGAATGAGAGTAGCCAGGATTCTGATGATGAGGATCTAGACAGGTTTTCAAGATGGCTTAACATAGGAGGAGAATTATACGAACCTTCTAAACGTAGCTTCATAAGATATAGAATGAGGAGAGCTCTTGTAGGAGGTCCTATGATGATGATCGCAGGAGTAGCAGCAGGATCCTTAGGCATCGGAGCTGGAGCTTTTAAAACAGCGATTCAAGAAACCATTCTAGGACTGCCTTCAAGAGTTGCAAGTGCTACGTCTAATTTTATAGTAGGAATGACAGGACTTGCAGCTGTATCTGTCTATATAGCTTCAGGTTATGTGAATCCATTTATAGGAGGACCTCTTACTCTGGGTACTGCTCTGGGAAGTATTCTGGGCTCTAGAATGCTTCCTCATATTAGTACGAAAATTCTGAGAATTCTCTCGATAGCCGTGGTTTTGTACCTGATTACTCAGATGTTCTATAAGGGTGTCACATCTCTATGGATCTAGAGGTAATGCTCGGATACATACTGATCATAGGCGTTATAATAGGGCTTATATTTCTAACACTAGGTCTAGCTCTATACTGCTACTCTCATGGTTTCTCAATAGATTTCTCTCAAAGCATAAAATATAGAGATCTTATCGGATGGATCCTGGCCTTACCCTCGCTACCTCTGCTCCAAAAGATCATATCCATAGGTCTTATAGCAATTATTATCACTCCATATATCAGAGTTCTAGCTTCTCTCGCATGGTTTACATATTTCAGAGATCTGAAGTTCATAGCATTCACTTCATTTGTTGCAGTGATGCTCACTCTATCAATATTAGGAATCTTAAGAACCCTATAGCCTAAGCTTAATGAAGATGAAAGAGGTATGGAAACCAGAATGAATCAATGAAAAACTATAAACCCTGTATAAGGGTTGAATCTCTTATCTCATCGAGTTAGTGATTAATATCTGATCTTCTCTTAACTAATTTTTTATTCTTCGTAAATATATACGGTAATACTCTTGAGACTAGCGGTAGACATAGGAGGAACTTTTACTGATGCTGTTGCAATAGACTCGAATGGTTTCATAAGATTTTATAAGACTCACACCACTCCTCGAAATCCAGAGATCGGATTTAGAAATGCTTTGATTGGAGGAGGATTTAAAGAAATTGAAGAAGTGATTCATGCGACTACAATAGCTACGAATACACTACTAGGTCAGATAGGTCTTGAGATACCTAAAGTCGCGCTTTTCACGACCGAAGGCTTTAGAGATATTATAGAGATCGGGAGACAGAACAGACCTGAGCTTTATAACATATACTTTAGAAAGCCTAGAACCCTGGTATCTAGAGAGATGAGATTCGAGGTGAAAGAGAGAATTAATGCGAGGGGTGAGGTCGTTAGAGAGCTTGATGAAAGAGATCTTGAGGAGAAACTATTGAGAGCAAGAGATCTAGGTGCTACTTCTATAGCTATATCATTCTTACACTCATATATAAATCCATCGCATGAGATGAGAGCTAGAGAAAAAGCTCTGAAATACTTTAAATACGTCACAGCATCATACGAAGTAGCTCCCGAACCTAGAGAGTATGAGAGAACTTCGACAACGGTAGTGAACGCTCTTCTAATGCCTATTGTCTCGAGATATGTAGAAGCTTTAAAAAGCATATTAGAAGAATTTAGAAATCCCTCACTATATATAATGACAAGCTCGGGAGGCTTTGTAGATCCGGAGGAAAGCATTAGAAGACCTGTTCAGATAATAGAATCAGGACCTGCTGCAGGAGTTATAGGATCTCAGGCTATTGCAGAAGCTCTGAAAATTGATAAGGTTATAAGCTTTGACATGGGTGGGACAACAGCTAAAGCCGGAACAATAGTGGGTGGAGAGATCGAGATAGTAACAGAATACGAAGTAGGAGGAAGATCTCATCATGGGAGGATTGTAAAAGGATCAGGCTATCCCGTGAGATACCCCTTCATAGATCTTGCCGAGGTATCTGCTGGAGGTGGTAGCATTATATGGAGAGATGAAGGAGGAGCTCTAAGGGTAGGACCTCTGAGTGCAGGCTCCGATCCAGGTCCTATGTGCTATGGTAGAGGAGGTAGCATGCCAACATTAACAGATGCAAATCTAGTTCTTGGAAGAATTGGCGAGACTCTTCTCGGAGGAGAGTTTAGAGTGAGCAGAGAACTAGCATTAAAAGGATTGAAATCTTTGGGGGATCCCATTGATATAGCTAGTGAAGCTCTTGAGATAGCGAATCTAGAGATGGCTAGAGCTATAAGAATCGTGACTGTAGAGAGAGGCTTCAATCCTCAAGACTTCACACTGGTAGCATTCGGAGGAGCCGGACCTCAGCACTCTCTAGATATTGCTGAGGAGCTCGGGATCAAAAGAGTATTAATACCACCACATCCAGGATTATTCAGCGCTCTAGGAATGCTATTCGCTGACGAAAGAATGGAGATTAGAAGTTCTTATCCGAGAGATCTTGAGGAGGAGTTCAGAAGACTTGAGGAGATTCTGAGAAGTAGAATGAGGAAGATAGATTTCTTCGTGAGATATGCTGATGTTAGATATGTAGGGCAGGGGTGGGAGCTCACCATACAGCTACCAGGTCAGGGATTGAGCATGGATCTCGTGTCAAAACTTTTTAACGAGAAACACAAGAGCGTGTATGGTTTCACCATGGACAGACCCATCGAGATTGTCACGATAAGACTTTTTGGTGTGGCTAGATATACGAAGCCAAGACTTCCAGATCCTTCGAGAGATCTTAATCCTGTGATAAGAGAGTATAGACATGTGTATATAGATGGTGAATGGGTTAGAGCTCCTGTATATGTTAGAGAAAGTCTTCCCATGAATTTCAAGATCGAAGGACCTGCAATTATTGAGGAGTATAGTTCAACCATCCTGATCAAGCCTGGATGGAGTGGTTATGTAGAGAAGTTCGGATCTATCATTCTAGAGAGGTGATGAGATGGTCTCGTGGGAGATTATATACAGAGCTACTGTTTTTATAGCTGAGGAGATGGGTGTTGCTCTCAAGAGATCTGCTTTCTCTCCTAATATTAGAGAGAGAATGGATCACAGTTGTGCGATATTAGATGAGTATGGTAGGATAGTCTCTCAAGCTGAGCATATACCAGTACATCTAGGGTCTTTTAGAATCGGCGTTATAAATACTCTGAAATGGATCGAGAGAGAAGGTTTGAAGCTAGATGAAGGAGACATGATTCTTACAAACGATCCTTACATAGCTGGAACTCATCTTAACGATCTAATGGTGTTAGCTCCCATATTCTATGAGGGAAGAGTAGTAGGCTATGTAGTTAATAAAGCTCACCATGTTGACGTAGGAGGACCTATGCCAGCTAGTCTGAATCCACATGCTAGAACGATTTATGAAGAAGGTCTTATAATACCTCCTACAAAGATTCTTAGAAGAGGCGAGATTAATAGAGAGATCCTGAGTTTCGCGCTTGAGAATATAAAGACTCCCGATGTATTTCTAGGAGATCTAAATGCTCAGATCGCGGCTAATAGAACAGGTATCTCAAGAGTTCTACAGCTCATCGATAGATACGGTCTCGAGAATGTTATCAGAGGATGGTCTTCATCTATTGAGTATGGTGAGAAAACCTCTAGAGCAGAACTTATCAAATGGCCTCAAGGAGTTTTCGAGGCAGAAGACTATCTCGAGTGGAATGATGATCTGGTGAATATAAGAGTTAGATTAAGGATAGAGGGAGAGGGTGTCACAGCCGATTTCACGGGAACGCATAAACAGATCGAGGCACCTCTCAATGCTGTTCTAGGAGTCACCTATGCTGCAACATCTTTCGCAATAAGATCTCTCATGGGTTCTGAGATACCTGTTAATGAAGGCTTCTATAGAGTGGTGAGAGTAATAGCTCCTGAGGGAAGTATAGTGAATCCTGTTAAACCAGCTCCTGTAGGAGGAGGAAATCTAGAGACATCTGATAGGATCGTCGATGTGGTGTACCTAGCTCTGTCAAAAGCCATGCCTGGAAAAATTCCTGCAGCAAGCTCAGGAACTATGATGAATATAATGCTAGGAGGATTTCATGAGGGGAGGTACTGGTCTTATTACGAGACTATTGGAGGAGGAAGTGGAGGAAGACCTATGGAGGATGGTGTGTCGGGTGTTCATGTTTACATGACTAATACTCTGAATACTCCTATAGAAACTGCTGAGAGAGAGTATCCGATAATATTCACTAGATACATGATTAGAGAAGGTAGCGGAGGTAGAGGGAGGTTTAGAGGAGGAGATGGGATTGTAAGATCGTTTAAAGTTCTCGCTCCAGCAAGATTCTCGGTTCTCGCGGATCGATTTAGAATAGGTCCTTGGGGTCTTGAGGGAGGAGAGAGAGGTTCTCCAGGTTCTGTGAGAATTATAACCAGAGGATCTGTTATAACGCTGAAGAGTAAAGCTTCAGCAGAGCTAGCTCCAGGAGATGAGGTTATAATAGAGACACCTGGTGGTGGTGGGTATGGGTTATCAGTTCAATGATATTTTTACAATGCTCTTTTAATAGAAACCACATACTTATCCTCTGAAGGTATGGCGTAGGCGAGTACTATCATGCGACCTCTCTCTATAAGCTCTCTCTCTAGAGCTATCTTAAGAGTTTTATCCAGACCATCCTCATGATTCTTGGCATCAACATATACAGGTTCTACACCCCAGAGTATCTTTAGACTTGTGAAAACATCACTTCTATTAGTTCCACATATCACCTCAACTCTAGGTCTTAAGGATGATACTTTTATAGCTGATGAACCGCTTGAGCTGAACAGAAGCATGTATGCATTCAGAGATTCTGCTAGTTTAACTACTCCATAGAAGAATTTCTCAGCAGGATCTGAAATCTCTTCAACTCTATATCTAATCTCATTATAACTCCTTCCACTCTCATAAAGATACTTCTCAGAGGTATCAACGATTTTTCTAAGCCATTTCACAGCTTCTATAGGATAGGATCCTACTGCTGTCTCTCCTGTTAACATGAAGCCGTCCACGCCGTATAGTACTCCGGAGTATATGTCTTGAACCTCTGACCTGGTGGGTATGGGTGATTTGATCATTGACTCGAGTAGTTGTGTAGCTAGGATCACGGGTTTCCCAAGCCTTCTACTCTCTCTAACTATCTCCTCTTGAACTCTAGGGATCTCCTCAAGACCTAGAGACATACCTAGATCTCCTCTTGCTATGACCACACCATCTGAGGAGTGTATTATCTCTCTTAGATTATCTATAGCAATTCTATTCTCGATCTTAGCTAGAATCCTCTGATTCCCTCCTAATCCTCGAATACTTTTTCTGATAATCTCTATATCTCTACGATCTCTCACATGACTTACTCCTATATATGTGATCCCTTCTCTAACGCTGAATTCTATGGCTTTGGAATCTCTTGGTGAGAATATAGATGACTTCAGACTCTTACCTCTGACAGCTATGTTCTTTCTAGAACTGAGAATGCTATCTGTTAGAGCTATAGCTTCTACTTCTTCGTATGCTACCCTTATAACTTCAAATCTTATCTTACCATCATCCATGAGGATCATATCTCCTTCGTCTACTATCTTGAAAAACTCGTCAGAGTCTACGGGAATTCCCTTCGAGGGATCTCTCGAGAAAACAACTTTAGATCCTTTTGAGATACTCATATTCTCCTTAAGATCTCCTAGCCTTATTGATGGACCTCTCAGATCTCCTAGAACACATATTTTATCATTAAACTCTTTCTCTACAGCTCTTATAGCCTCTATATATCTACTCCAACTATCCAGATCTCCGTGAGAAAAGTTTATTCTGAAACAATCGACACCTGCTATATAGAGTTCTCTTATGATCTTCGGATCCTCTGATGAAGGACCTATACTAGCTATGATCTTAGCTCTCAACATTCCACCAGATTAAATCAAACATCTCAAAATAAATAACTTGATTATAAGAAATGATAAACGGTTGAAGGCGGTGGTATATTGAGGGCTAAGATAAGAGATCCAGGACTCTATAGAAGAGGAATGGATCAGATAGAATGGGCTGAGAAGCACATGCCTGTTCTAATGAAAATAAGAAGAAGATTTTCTTCAGAGAAAACTCTTAGCGGTGTGAGAATAGGAGCTGTTCTTCATATAACCAAGGAAACCGCGGTTCTTCTCAGAACACTTATAGCTGGTGGAGCTGAGGTGTGGGCTGCAGGTTCTAACCCTCTATCTACTCAAGATGATGTTGCAGCAGCTCTAGCTAGTGAGGGTGTTAATATATGTGCCTGGAGAGGTCAGAGTTCTGAGGATTATTGGGCTTGTATAGATTTTGTTGCAGAGTCTAATCCTAGTATTATTCTCGATGATGGAGCAGATCTTCATGGAAGACTGCATTCAAAATATAGAGACATAGGATCTAGAATCCTAGGAGGTACTGAGGAGACTACAACAGGTGTGATAAGACTTAAAGCTATGGAGAGAGATCGCGTTCTTCTATATCCTGTGATAGCTGTGAACAATGCTCAAACAAAGTATCTATTCGATAACAGATATGGCACAGGTCAGTCTACAGTAGACGGGCTTCTGAGAGCTACAAATATTCTGATAGCTGGAAAGACTGCTGTGGTAGCAGGATATGGATGGGTTGGGAAGGGTATTGCTATGAGACTTAGAGGCATGGGTGCAAGGGTTGTAGTTGTAGAAGTAGATCCTATAAAAGCTTTGGAAGCTTACATGGACGGCTACATGGTTACGAGTATGAGCAAAGCTGCTGAAATAGGAGATATATTCATAACAGCTACAGGAAATAAAGATGTGATAAGAAGAGAGCATATGCTTAGAATGAAAGATGGAGCTATTCTAGCAAATGCAGGTCATTTTAATGTTGAGATTTCTATAAGAGATCTTGAGGATATATCGATTGAGAAGAGAGTTATAAGAGAGAATCTGACAGAGTACAAGCTGAGAGATGGTAGAAGAATCTATCTACTAGCAGAAGGCAGACTTGTTAACCTAGTTGCTGCCGAAGGTCATCCAAGCGAGGTTATGGATATGAGCTTTGCCAATCAAGCTCTATCCGTTGAGTATATATATAGAAATAGTGAGAAACTTGAGAAGAGGGTTTATAATGTGCCTGAGGATATAGACAGGCTTGTTGCAGAACTGAAGTTAGAGGCTTTAGGTGTGGAGATCGAAAGACTCACTGAAGAGCAGATCAGATATCTAAGCCAGTGGACTGAGGGGACTTAATGGATCTATGGCCAGTATTCTTAGGATTTTTAGCAGGACTAATATCTCTGATCTATGCATCAGCTCTTATAATGATCAAGATCTATCTTTTCAGGAGAAGCTCCTCTAAAAAGAAATCTTCCGAGAGCTGAAGCTATTAAATCAGCAGATCTTAATGGTTGAGGTATTTTATGAGAAGTCTGATTGTATATCACCTCGCTCATACAATATTCTAGATCAGATCCTAAACAGAGGATTCTTAGAAGCCCTCTGGGAGTTCTAATGATGCTACTACTCTTATATGCTTTCGAGATTAAATTAAATCTTCTCTCATGATCTCTGAAATGTTTTTCCAGAGCACTTTTAATTCTTCGAAGATCTAGATCATGTGAAAACACTATAATCAGAGGAATCTTAATGTAATCCTCCAGAGACCAAGGATCATATATTGAGAAGCCTGCGAATATAATGTTATCAGTTGCTATAGATGAAACCATTTTTCTGGAAAAATCCCTCAGAAGATCTGAGATGAGTTCTAGGAGAATATCATCAGGTCTCTCCTCGTCTACTAGAATCATTTTAATTGAAATATTCTTTACAATAGATTTTCGCCCTAAAACACCGACTAAAGGAGCAAAACCTTTCTTCTCTTTAAAATAGGGGGGGAAGAATCCATCATCTATACCTATCATCCACCCTCTTAGAGAACTGTTGGTATTCTCCATATGCTCCAGATAAATAGGTAATACAGCATTTTATAATAAGCTCTATGAGATCTCTAGAGTTTTCTTCAGAGCTTTTATATGATACCGGACCTTTATAACGCATATTACTTTTTCTGGATATATATATTTTTAGGAATAGTGGGTCTAATGATACCAGAAAAAATGATCTCTACAGATGATTCGGAATCTAGAGCTGGTTTCTCGATTCTCAGATCTAAGGTTTTAGTTGTCAAAAGAAACGGATCTAGAGAGCCTTTCACCCTCGATAAAATCGTAGGATCTCTGGCGAAGATATTTAAGGAACTAGGTCTAAATCTTTCACAAGCTGAAGAACTTGTAATGAGAGTTCTTCAAGATCTTGAGAAATACTGTGATGAGAAGAAGTGTAGTGAAATACCTTCTACAATGATCTCTGATACTATTGAGAAGCATCTTATGAATATGGGGGTTAGCAATAGCATTATGTTCGAGATAGCTAAGAGATATGCTCTCGGAAGAATCTATCAAGATGTATATGGTAAGAAATGGGATGGCTCTTATAATCCTAGAGACCTTAAGCTTACATTTCAAGCTATAAAAGTTTTAGAATCAAGATATCTACTCAAGGATCCTGAGACTCTCAGATATACAGAGACACCTCAAATGCTCTTCAGAAGAGTTGCTAAAGCCATCGCAGAGGTTGAAAGAAGATATGGAAAAGATGAAGCGTTTATAAGAGAACTTGAAGAGAAGTTCTACGACCTCATATCATCTCTCAGGTTCATGCCCAACTCGCCAACTTTAATGAATGCAGGAACAGGATCAGGTCTTCTATCAGCATGCTTTGTAATACCAGTGAGAGATTCCATGGTCACACCTGAAGGCGAAGGTATCATGGATGCTCTCAGAGCACAAGCTCTCATACAGAAGTATGGTGGTGGAACAGGTTTTTCATTCTCAGAGTTAAGACCTGAGGGAGACGTGGTGGCATCAACGTCAGGGGTAGCTTCAGGTCCTCTGAGTTTCATGAAGCTCTTCGACGTGAATACAGAAGTGATCAAGCAGGGAGGTAAGAGAAGAGGTGCTAACATGGGGATCCTTCATGTATGGCATCCTGATATTGAGAGATTCATACTATCTAAAAGTGGAGAACTTAAAGATATTCAGCTTCAGAACTTCAATATAAGTGTTGGGATCTATGACAGCTTTATGAAAGCTCTTGAGAAAGGAGAGAAGTTTCCACTGATCAATCCGAGAAAAACTCAGTTAAGACCTGGATCTGGAGATTCAAGATATTATGCTCTGACCAGAGCTAGGTATAGTATTGAAGAGGAGTGGGTGCAGGAGTATATATTAAAAGAGCTTGAGGAGAACGGAGGTTCTATATCTCTTGATGAAAGTAGGATCGTGACATGGGAAGAAGCTGTAGCGATTGCTGAGAATGAAAAAGCTATAGTCAAATGGATCGATCCTCAGGATCTATGGAGTAAAATTGTTAAAGGAGCCTGGGATTCAGGAGATCCAGGACTTATATTTATTGATACCATAAATAGGAGACATACAGCATGGTATATAGATAAGATCAATGCAACAAATCCCTGCGGTGAAGAACCTCTCCTAGATTGGGAGCCTTGTAACCTAGGTTCTATAGATATCGCTAGCTATGTGGTCTTAGAAGGAGATAAAGCTTATATAGATGCTGAGAGACTTGCAGAAGATATAAAGATCATGGTTAGATTCCTTGATAACGTGATCGATGCAGCGAAATGGCCTTTGAAACAACTTGAGGAATCCTCTAAGAGAACTAGAAAGATAGGACTCGGAGTCATGGGCTGGGCTTATGCTCTTATAAAACTTGGAATAAGATATGACAGTCCAGACGCAGTATATCTCTCCTGGCATATGGCTAGATTCCTCTACTATCATGCTTTGAAAACATCTATAGAGCTTGCCAAGGAGAAAGGAGCTTTTCCAGCATACGATCCGAATCTGTATAATCCTGCATGGAACTTCTCTAAAGATCTCGAAGAACTTTTCAAGATAGCAGGATTAGAACCTAAGATCTCTGCAAGAGCTGTGGAAATAGCTAAAGCTCTGCAAGTAGACCCTAGAGAGCTAGATGAAGAGCTGAGAATGTATGGTGTTAGAAATGCTCAGGTTCTCTCTATAGCTCCTACAGGAACTATATCAATAATCGCAGGAACTTCACCAAGTATAGAGCCTATATTCGCTCTAGCATTTGTGAGATCTGTTGCGGTTGGAACCTTCATAGAGATCGACAGGTTATTCCTAGAATATCTGAGAAGATATGAACTAGATGATCCTGAGGTTGTTGAGGCAATAGCCGAGACAGGATCCATAGGACACAACCCCTTCATGCCTAGAACTCTCAGAGAGGTTTTCAGAACAGCTCATGATGTAGATCCCATCTATCACTTACTCCACCAAGCAGCATGGCAGCAATGGGTTGATGCTGGTGTTTCTAAGACTATAAACATGGTTTCAGAAGCTACGGTAGAGGATATTGATAAGATCTATAGACTTTCATGGAGACTAGGTATAAAAGGAACTACAGTCTATAGAGATAAGTCTAAGAGTCAGCAGGTTATATACTTCGGATTGAAATCCTTCAGAGAAAGAAGTGGAGGAGGATCCCAGAGTCAGGAGAGTCGTGAAAGAGAGGTTGAAAGAGAAGAGAAGAGAAGCTCTCTTGAGAGACACGTGAGAAAACCTGCAAGAAGATATGTTGAAGAGGAGGAGGTAGAAGAGATCGCAGAAGAAGCTGATGTGTCGCGGAAAAGAAAGACGGTTAGATCCACAGCAAAGTATGGTAGGATCAGGATATCGAATAAAGAGTTTCTATACATAGAAGGATTTGAAGATCCTTCGTGTCCTACGTGCGAACTCTAGAGATAGAATGTTTTATAATCTAGATCCTAACCAGATCTACTCATCATTTTACTTAACTCGGCTGTAAGAGCTTTTATAACATAGCTTTTCTTCATATCTGTTTCGATTCTAATCCTAGGTGTTTCAAGATACCAGAGTCTTGGATATCTCTTCTCTCTCTCAGCTTCGCACTTCAATCCTATCCTCTCACATGCTCTGAGAACATCTTCTAAGCTGGGTTTTCTAGGGAGAGAATTCCTAGCTATTCTCCTGCCAAGTCTTCTAGGTATTGTAGGATCTAGCTGTGGAAGCCATATGATAATCTCTCTACCCATGAAGATACCTTCCTAGATTTCTTAGAATCTTCTATAGGAGAACTGCATTAACTACTCCATCTTGTCCAGGTCTTGATGTAACTTTTGCTCTTCCTATCTCTGTCTCTATTATAGTACCTTTAACTATAATCCCTCTTCTAGCAAACTCTCTATTGGCATGGGATTCTAAGATAGCTTTTATCTTTACCTTCTGAGTCTTCATAGTCTTTCTATCAAGGACATTAGCATAGAGAGCTCTTCTAACTCTCACCTTAATATTACCACCTCTCACTCTCTCAACCTCTCTGAAATCCTCATTGCCTAGCCTTGTTTCTGTTGGAAAGCTCCCCATCTCATACTTTCTCTTCTTCCTATGAGGTCTTCTCAATCCTCCGGTGATCTTTCTGAAATCACTTCCTTGATACACGCTCAATCTTATAACACCTAAGCCATTATATCAGGTGGTTACTTATAAGCATTTAAATCTTTATATCTGAGGGTGCGACCCCTCTATCGAGGTGTTAGAATGAGCTCTAACAAGAATCTGAGAATGGATCTGGATTTAAGAAAGAAGAAGCTTGAGGAGCTTTTCAGAGAATTTCTAATATTAATAGGTGAGGATCCTGATAGAGAAGGTTTGAAGGAGACTCCTGAAAGAGTTGCTAGAATGTGGATCGAGGAGCTTGTAAGCGGATACTACAGAGATCCAAGCGAGTATCTAAGAACATTTTCTTATGAAGATAAAGATAATGATCTGGAGAGAGTTCAGAAGATTGATGACACGATAATAGTCTCAGGAATACCTATAAGAAGTCTGTGCGAGCATCATCTTCTACCGATCATAGGTGTGGCATCTATAGCATATATACCTGGTGAGAAGATCCTTGGATTTTCAAAGTTCGCTAGAATAGCAGAGCTATTCGCGCGAAGACTTCAGATCCAGGAGAGACTTACAAATCAGATCGCGGACTTCGTGTATGAGTATATCAAGGCTAGAGGAGTTATAGTGGTCGTGAGAGGTATTCATCTATGTGCTCTTCACAGAGGAGTTAAAGAACCTCTAATAACAGTGACAAGAGCTGTAAGAGGTGTTTTTAAAGAGGATGATGAGATGAGATCTGAGGTGATGAATATAATGTTAAGAGAGATATACACGCCACATGACATAGATATGATACTATCAGCTATTGAAAAAAGATCTTGAGAGAAGTATTTCTATCTATTAGCTATACGTAGAAGCTTTAAATAAGGTCTATACATGTTTCCGCTCTGGCTTATTAGCTAGATAAAATTATTATATACAGGCAGGTGAGGGTGTAACCATGAGTAATAACAACAATGATAAAGGTCTTCTCGTAGACAACATATCAGCTGGTATAGGTGAGAAGCTGATTGTAAGAGATGTAAGGATTATGATAAGACCTGGAGAGATACATGCTCTGATGGGACCTAATGGTAGTGGTAAGAGTACTGTTGCATATGCTCTGATGGGTCATCCTCTTTATAAGATCTATAGTGGTAGGATCTATCTTGATGGAGAAGATATCACAGATCTACCTCCCGAAGAGAGGTATAGAAAAGGTCTTTTCCTAGCTTTTCAAATACCTCCGGAGACTATGGTTAAAACTAGAACTCTATATCTTCAGCTTGCTAGAGTTAGGAAGATACCTTTTTCTAGAGTTATCAAACTCATGAGAGATCTAGATCTTAAAGAAGAAGTGCTTGATAGATATCTAAACAAAGGCTTCTCAGGTGGTGAGATGAAGAGATCTGAGATCGTTCAGATGTATCTTTCAGAACCTAGATATGCTATATTAGATGAACCAGATAGCGGAGTTGATGTAGAAGGTCTTAATGCGATGAGCAGGATCTTAGGAGATCTTCGCGAGAAAAAAGTTGGAGTGCTTGTTATCACTCATACAGGCAGGATCTTCAGAGGAGTGGATCCTGATGCGGTACATGTATTGATCGGAGGTAGAATTATTGCCAGCGGTGATAAAGATCTTATAAGATTAATCGATGAGAAAGGATACGAGTATTTTAGAAAAAGAGTAGAAGAAACTGAGATAAGGTGAGACTATGAGTGATAAGAAGAATCTAGATGAGATCATAGGAATAACACCTGTAGAAGAGATCCTAGGAGCCCAAGAGATTGGTAGAGAAAGTTTTATTCTGAAAGGTAGGATCTCTAGAGAGCTTGTTGAAGAGATATCAAGAGCTAAGAAAGAACCTGACTGGATGAGAAGAATGAGACTCACCTACCTAGAAATATTCGAAAAACTTCCAGAGCCTAGATGGTTGGAGGGAGTTGAAGAGCTAGACCTCGAGGATCTAGCCTACTACGTGGATCCAGGTATTGAGAAGAGTTACTCGTGGGATGAGCTTCCTAAGGATGTTGTAGAAGCTTACGAAAGACTTGGAATTAAAAAAGCTGAAGCAGAGTTCCTCCTAGGATTAAACGCTCAACTAGATTCAGAGACTGTATTTACAAGAACTAAAGAGCTTCTAAAGAGTAAAGGAGTGATCTTCATACCCCTCGAAGAAGCTGTTCACAGATACCCTGATATGATTAGAGAGTATTTCATGAGAATCTTCCCGCCAGAGCATAAGTTTGCAGCACTTCATGGAGCTCTCTGGAGTGGCGGTGTTTTCGTCTATGTACCTCCAAATGTCAGAATTGAGACACCTGTTGAAGCATTCTTCCTTATAGGAAGAGCTTCTGAAGGTAATTTCGAGCATACTCTGATCATAGCTGATAAGAATAGCTATCTACACTTTATCGAAGGATGTGCCGCACCGAGACTTTCTAAGTATAGCTTCCATGATGGAATGGTTGAGATATTCGTGGGCGAGGGTGCTCATGTTAATTTCACGACTCTTCAGAACTGGTCTTCTCAAGTTATAAACTTCAATAATAAGAGGGCTATCGTGGAGAAAGATGGATATGTAGAGTGGGTTGAAGGTTCTATAGGTTCTAAAGCCACCTATGTATATCCCTCAGCCATATTAAGAGGTGAGAATGCCACTATGGAGAGCTATGTGATAACCTTCGCGAGAGATGGGCATATTAAGGATAGTGGTTCTAAGGTTATACATAGAGCTCCTAATACTAGAAGCAGGATCATATCAAAAAGTATTTCGGTAGGTGGAGGTAAAACTGTTTATAGAGGTGTTGTTAGAATTCTCAAAGGTGCCAGGAACTCCAGAAGCTATACATCATGTGACTCTCTTCTGCTTGATGATAAGAGTAAGACGGCTACATATCCTCATGTGCAGAATGATGAACCCACATCTATAATAGGTCATGAAGCTAGAGTGAGTAAGCTTAGCGATCAAATGCTCTTCTATCTTAGATCAAGGGGTTTAAGCGAGAGCGAAGCTATAAGACTCGTGATAAGCGGTTTCATAAGCGATGTCCTCTCACGACTTCCATTTGAACAAGCTTCAATAATAAGAGGAGCTATAGATCTTGAGTTTGCTAAATATGGTAGAGTAGGCTAGCTATTGAGATGGTGCTTGTATATTGAGGATAAGAGATCTTATAGAGAGATCCCTAGAACTTTCAAGAAGCATTCCATATAGGCATATTTCTGACTCGCCTACTATTAAATCTTATACTAACTGGCTTGAATATGATAAGTATAGTATAGTGAGCGAATTAGAAGAAGATCTTCTAGAGATCTTCTCAGAAGATATGCCGAAAAAAATAGGTCCTATGCTTAACTCCTATGATATAGTATACTATGGATCTAAGCTTTTCAAACGAGATATTAATGGGGTTGAGATAGGATTTCTAGAGAGAAGAGATCTATTAAAAGATTATTCTAATGACAAGCTTTTCAGATTGGTAGACCCCGAAGAGTCAAGGATCTATGCTAGACATATTGGAGGGATATCATCAGTACTTATACTAAGACTTCACAAGACACTTGCAAAGCCTCTTAAAATATTTATAGGAGGAGGTCTTCCTAAGACTCAGATCTCGCAACACGTTCTCACATTAATCGAGGAAGGAGTTGAAGCAAGCATTATCATAGCAACAGAACCTCTTAGCAATAGTATGAGAACTTTTGTAGGAGAATATTACATAGATAGATCTGCAGGACTTAGAATAGGATTGATAAATATGGGCGGAGTAGCAGACTTTCACTCAAATCACTATCTTCTCTCTCAAGATTCATCGCTTGAGATCTATACATTATCTATGGGAGGTGCTGCCAGCAGATTTCAGAATAGAGTAGGTCTTGAGGGAGATTACTCAAGGCATGCCAGCTATTCGCTCACTATATCAAGTGGTTCTGAGTGGATTCATTTTATAGACAGTTCTCTCCTCCGAGGATCTAATACTATATCATATGTAACATCAAGAGCTCTAGCTCTGGGCAAGTCCAAGAACATAGTACAGGGTTATATAACCCAGAGAGAGACTGCAAAGAAATCAAGAGCTAACGTAGATGTTTCAGCATTAAACGTAGGCGGTGAAGCTCTCACCGTTACAACACCATTCCTACTAGTTGAAACAGGAGAAGTTGAAGAAGCGGTACACTCTTCATCGCAAGCTATAATGGATCAGGATACCATGGTTTATCTAAGAAGCAGAGGTTTTAATGAAAGAGATATAATTGAGCTTGTGGTAAGCGATTATGTAGGAGATTATATAGAAAAAGTACCAGAGTATATGAGAGAGATCTTTATAGAATATATAGAGAGATACTTCAGAGATAGAGGGATCAGAATAATATCGTTAGAGGAGCTCAGAGGCGAGGTAGAATTCTAGCATTTCCTTGCAAACAGATCTTATATATAGCTAGATCTTTCGAATTTTAATAGAGAATCTAGCAGAGGTTTTAAAAGGTGTAAAGGTAGAACATGAAAGAACTAAAACGATCTCTACCTTCATATATGCATGCATGTTTAAGAATGAAGTTATTATAAGAATTGAAGTGTCAATATAAATTAGGTTGATGAAAGAAACCGGGTCTGATATGTGATGTGCTTGGCCGGACTGACTGAATTAAGATCTTCAGATCCTTATAGTAGAGTAAGAATTAACAATGCTGAATTTATATCTAATCTAATATATTCTTAAAATACACTACTTGTTATATTCTCACTAAAATATATATTTATCGATGTATATCGGAATCTGAGGAGGGTATAAATAATGGAGGTTTTAAAATACGACCTCCTGATACTTGGCTCCGGTCTTGCAGGTCTTAGAGCCGCTATTCAGGCTGCCATTGTTTCTAAGGAGAAAATTAGAATTGCAGTAATATCAAAACTTCACGCTATGAGAAGTCATAGTGTTGCTGCTGAAGGTGGTATTGCAGGAGTTCTCTATCCAGAGGCTACTGGAGACTCCCTGGATCTTCATGCTTATGATACTGTTAAAGGCAGTGATTTTCTAGCTGATCAAGATGTTGTAGAGCTTTTCGTTAGGTTTGCTCCTGAAGAGCTTAAATTCCTAGATCACCTGGGTGTTCCTTGGAGTAGAACTCCCGATGGTAGAATTGCTCAGAGAATGTTCGGAGGCATGAGTATTCCAAGAACTGCTTATGCTGCTGATAAGACGGGATTCTTTATAATGAGCACTCTCTATGATAATGTTCTTAGATTCGAAAATATAGATATATATCATGAGCATATGGCCACATCACTTATTATGGAGAATGGTTATGTGAAAGGATTTACAGTTCTAGATCTTAAGGAGGGTGTTCTCAAGGTCTTTCTCGGAAAAGCAAGCATAATAGCCACAGGTGGAGCAGCCAGGATCTATGGTTTTACAACTGTTTCCTCCTCTGTCACAGGTGATGGTGCTGCAATGAGCTATAGAGCTGGAATTCCTCTTAAGGATATGGAGTTCATGCAGTTCCATCCAACAGGTATAGTTCCATCAGGAATTCTCATCACTGAGGCGGCAAGAGGTGAAGGTGGGTATCTGATCAATAGAAGTGGAGAGAGGTTTATGTCTAGATACGCTCCTCAGAGAATGGAGGTTGCTCCTAGAGATATAGTTGCAAGAGCTATAGTGAGAGAGATTCAGGAGGGCAGAGGCTTCATACATGAGGAGAGCGGTCTAGGATATGTGCATCTAGATCTAAGGCATCTCGGCGAGGAGAAGATCAATACGAGACTTCCTTTCATAAGAGAGCTGTCGAAGAAGCTTATCAACGTGGATCCTGTTCACGAACCTATACCAGTTAGACCTACTGCACACTATACGATGGGAGGTATACATGCAGATACATATGGACATATCATGTTTAACTCCACTGATTATGTCCCGAATCTATGGGGTGCGGGAGAGGCTGTTGCAACAAGTCTTCACGGAGCTAATAGACTTGGAAGTAATTCTCTAGCTGAATGTGTTGTATGGGGTAGATTCACAGGAGAATCTGCTGCTAGATATGCTGAGAATGCTTCCTCAAGTCTTCTAGAGGTTTCATCAACTGTAGAAGAGATCTTTAAGAGAGAGGAGAAGAGGTTGTTTGATCAGATGTTTAAACCAGAGCTTAATGCAGAAGATCCTTATATTATAAGGCAGGAGCTTTGGAGAACCATGGATACCTATGTCTATGTCTTTAGAGATGAGAAAGGACTTTTAGAAGCAGGTAGAATAGTAAGAGATCTAAAGGATAGGTTCTCGAGGGTTAGAGTTGATGATAAAAGTAGAAAGTATAATATGAATCTTAAAGAGGTTATAGAGCTAGGAAACATGCTTGACATAGCAGAGGTTGTCATCGTATCAGCTCTGGCAAGAACCGAATCTAGAGGTGCTCATTATAGAACTGACTATCCTAAGAGAGATGATGTTAACTGGCTTAAACATACTCTAGCATACTACACACCTGAAGGACCTAGACTTGATTATATTCCTGTTAGAATAACTAGGTGGAAGCCTGAGGAGAGAAAGTATTAAGGTGCTTCAAATGACTGCGAGAAGCGAGATGCTTATTCAAGAAAGTAAACTAGGCTTGAAAACTCTCACAATCAAGATCAAGAGGTATGATCCTGAGAAGAATAGATTTAGAACATCTATATATAGGATGGAGGTCTCTAGATATGATACAGTTCTCGATGTACTTCTAAAAATTGTGAGAACAAATGATCATACACTCTCTGTAAGATATAGCTGTAGAATGGGTATATGCGGGTCTTGTGGAATGACTATCAACGGCAAGCCTAGGCTGGCCTGCATGACCAACGCCATATCCTTGGGCGAGAAGATAGAGATAGAACCTCTAAGAAACTTCCCGCCAGTAAAAGATCTGGTGGTAGATCTAGAGCCTTTATTTCATAAGCATAAACAGGTTAAGCCGTGGCTCATAAGAAAAGATTTTGAAGAACAGTTTAATCCCAAGAAAGAGTATCTTCAGAAACCAGAGGAGGTTGATAGATACAGGATCTTTAGCATGTGTATTAAATGCGGCATATGCATGGCTGCATGTCCTACTGTAGCGTCTAACCCGAGATTTCTAGGTCCTCAACCTCTCTCACAAGCATATAGATGGATCGCCGATTCCAGAGATGAAGGCGGTCTAGTCAGACTTGAGATAGTAGATTCTCAGGACGGTGTTTTCGGATGCCACTTCGCTGGTGCGTGTAGTGCTTCATGTCCTAAAAATGTAGATCCTGCTCTAGCAATACAGTTTCTTAGAAGACTGGTTATGAGGAGGTGATTTAATTGAGCGAGTCACAGATCCAGGTTCTCGTAAGAAGAGTTATCGGATGGATATATCCGTGGATTAATATTGAGAGAATAGCGTACACGCTTCATAGAATAACAGGGTTCTTCCTGGCAGTATATCTACCGCTTCATATAATATCAACTCATAATACATTGAATCCTGTAGCTTGGGCAGCCGAATTACAACTCTACAGCTCTCTACCGATCAAGGTCGGAGAGATCTTTCTAGTATTCTCAATATTCTTCCACGGTTTAAACGGGATCAGATTGCTTCTAGTAGAGTATTTCAATGTGTGTATGCCTAGGAAGATACCCTCATCACTATATATCGAAAAACCTCTGTCACTGTCATCATGCCAGAAGACTATGCTGATCATAACATTTACACTGTCTCTCATATTAACAGTACTAGGAACTCTATATCTCTTTGGAGTGATAACCCTGGGGTGAGATTATGAGGATAAGATATAGTTCTATTATGAAGTGGCAGTACTGGACAGCCCTAGCTCTCATAGTTGTTCTAACGATCCACATCATATATAGACTGCTACCAGGAAGCTATGAGTCGAGTCTGAGCTATGAGCAGGTTAGAGCCAACTACTCAGACATATTCTATAGAGGTGTTCTCTCAATTCTTCTAGCAGTAGCATTATTCCACGGGTTTAATGGTTTGAGAGTTATAATATACGAGCTATCTCCTAGAGCTGGGAAGATCGCGACACCCATACTCTTCATACTAGGAATAGTATTTCTGGTTCTAGGAGTGTTAACACTCTCGGGATACTATGTATTTCCACATTAATTTAAAGAGTTTTTCAGCTGAACCTACCTCTAATCTTCATAGGGATATCGAAGATTGGAGAGATCGTTTTTGCTAATATAATTTTAATTTAAAATCCTGGCTATGAATTACTCTTTGGAGATTTGCATGAGATTATACGAGTATGAAGGTAAGAGAATATTCTCTGAGTATAAGATACCTGTGCCTAGGGGTGGTATAGCGAGTTCTCTAGAAGAGGTAGAGTATAGAGTTAGAGAGATAGGTCTGCCATCAGTTCTCAAGGCTCAGGTATTGATCGGAGGGAGAGGTAAGGCTGGTGGTATTAGAATTGCTAGATCTCTAGAGGAGGCTCGCGAAATAGCTTCTAGAATGTTCTCAGAAGGAGTTAAAAACGTTCCTGTTAGAAAGATTCTTGTCGAAGAAGCTGTTAATATAGTGAAAGAGTACTATCTATCAATAACTATCGATAGATCTGCTAGAAAGTATGTCTACCTAGCGTCTGCAGAAGGTGGAGTTGATATTGAAGAGATCGCTGCTAGGAAGCCTGAAGCTATTATAAGAATCTATATAGACCCTGTGATAGGTCTTAGATCATATCATCTAAGAGCCTTAGCCGATAAACTAGGTATGGATCAAGATTCTTCTAAAACTCTTCAGAATATCGCTGAAGCGCTATACAAGATAATGCTTTCATACGACGCAGATCTGGTAGAGATAAATCCTCTAGCACTCACGGATAAAGGTCTTATAGCCTTGGACTCGAAGATAACTCTAGATGATAATGCTCTATTCAGACACAAAGAATTAGCTGAAAGCCTGAAATCAGATCCTAGAGAGTTTACCGAGGAGGAGGTTATAGCAAGAGAATATGGTTTCAGCTATGTATCTCTAGACGGTGATATAGGAGTTATCGGTAATGGCGCTGGACTTACAATGGCATCACTAGATCTTGTGGCACACTACGGAGGTAAACCTGCTAACTTCCTGGATATAGGCGGTGGCGCTAGGGCTGAGAGAGTTAAAGCAGCACTTTTACTGCTACTCAGAGATCCCAGAATCAAGGTGGTGTTTATCAACGTCTATGGAGGGATCACAAGATGCGATGAAGTTGCTAGAGGAATCGTAGAAGCTTTAAAAGAGTCAGGAATTAAAAAACCTCTCTCAGTAAGATTAGTAGGAACAAGAGAGGAAGAGGGTAGGAAGATCTTGGAGGAGAATGGAATCAGTTATTTCACAAGTGATGAAGATGCAGCAAAATACGCTGTAGAACTTGCAAGCAGATCTAGATGAGGTGGGGTTGGATGGCTATAATAGTTGATAGAAATACAGTGGTTCTGGTTCAGGGTATAACAGGTAGAGAAGGTAGCTATCATACAGAGGCTATGCTAAGATATGGAACAAGGATTGTTGCGGGAGTCACACCTGGTAAGGGAGGAACAAGTGTAGCAGGTGTACCTGTATATAACACTGTTGATGAAGCTGTTAGAAAACATCCTGAGATAAATACATCTATAATATTCGTACCAGCTCAGTTCGCTCCTGATGCATTCTACGAAGCCGTCGACGCAGGTATAAAAACTATCGTAGTGATTACCGAAGGGATCCCGGTGCATGATGAGATTAAGATGATAATGTATGCAAGAGCTAAGGGAGTGACTGTTGTAGGTCCTAACTGTCCTGGCGTGATATCTCCTGGAGAGAAGACTAAGGTGGGTATAATGCCTGAGAGATCATTTACACCAGGTAGTATAGGAATAGTCTCTAGAAGTGGTACACTCACATACGAGATTTCAGAAGCTATAACTAGAGTAGGTCTTGGACATAGCACGGTGGTAGGCATAGGAGGAGATCCTGTGACAGGCATGGATTTCATAGAAGTTGTTGAGATGTTCTTTAAAGATCCTCAGACTAAAGGGATTATAGTCATAGGAGAGATAGGCGGTGATGCTGAGGAGAGACTGGCATCATACATTAGAAGCACAGGACTTAGAAAGCCTATAATAGCATTTATAGCAGGAAAAACAGCTCCACCCGGGAAGAGAATGGGTCATGCAGGAGCTATAATAACTATGGGAATGGGATCTGCTGAATCAAAGATTCGAGCCTTTGAAAGCATAGGAATACCTGTAGCTTCAACTCCAATGCAGATCGCAGATCTGGCTGCCAAGGTCTTTAAGAAATAAATCCTTCTTCATCTTTTTACCTCTAAAAATCCCGATCTTCATATAGGATTAATTAATCTTACACTCTCTATCTCCTGCTTCCGAGGTTGTAGCGAGATGAAATCTTTAAAGATATTATTTTATCTAATCCAAATCTTCTTGGAATTTGTATTCCTCATGATAATTCATACATATTTTTCTATTAGTTTATATGTATAGGGGGTTTACATGGTCTATCCTCTCTCGTCAATTCTGGATCACTTAGTTGTTTTAGAAGAAGAACACGAGTTATTTAGAAGATCTGTTGAAAATTATGCTACCACATTCATACAACCTTATGCAGATAGAATAGATAGAGAAGATAGAATACCAGATGATCTCTGGGATTCTATAAGGAAGAGTGGTTATCTAGGTCTCTCAATACCTCAGGAGTACGGCGGTCAGGGTGGTGATTATAGAAGTCAGGTGATATTTGCTGAGGAGATCAGTAGAATCTCACCAGCTGTGTACGTTGTATTTGCGGTTCAAAATCTCTTCATATACCCTCTTCTACTATACGGAACAGAAGATCAGAAGAGAAGATTTCTTCCTAAGATAGCTTCTGGAGATATAATCGCTGCACATGCTAATACAGAGCCTGGAGCTGGCAGTGATGTGGCGGGAATTAGATCTAGAGCTAGGAAGGTTAACGATCACTATCTTATCTCAGGAGTTAAAACATTCATATCTCTAGGAGATGTAGCAGATGTATTCATAGTATCTGCGAGAACACATCCTCCTCAAGAAGGAAGAAGGTGGTGGGGTATCACAACATTTATTGTAGAAAGAGATCGGCCTGGATTTAAAATAAATAGATCTCTTGAGAAGTACGGATTGAGAGGATCTCACGTAGCAGAACTTGTTCTTGAAGATGTTAAGGTTCCTGAAGAGAATATCATAGGAGAACCTGGATACGGGTTTAAAGTAGTTGTAGAAACCTATGATAGAGCTAGGATAGGGATTGCGGGGCAAGCTCTTGGAGTTGCTAGAGCTGCTCTCGAGAAGAGCGTTGATTATGCTGTGAAGAGAGAGGCTTTCGAGAGGAAGATAATAGAGTTTCAGGGGATTCAATTCTACCTAGCTGATATGATTGCAAAGCTTGAGGCTGCAAGGCTTGTGACATATTGGGCGGCATATCTTGCTGATAGAAACTCGAGAGATTTTATAATAGCTGCTTCGATCGCGAAGATACTTGCTACAGAGGTTGCGCAGGAGCTTTCTATCAAAGCTATAGATATTCATGGAGGTCTTGGTCTAATGGCTGAATCTGGGGTTGAAAGGCTTCTAAGAGATTCTCAGATCCTTAAGATCTATGAGGGAACTACAGAGATACAAAAGCTAACGATAATCAAACAGATTATAAGAAGATTCTATGGATTGAATATATAGATCTTCTGTGAAGATATTTTCTTCATCATGCGAGAGCATAGGTTCTTGAGAAGAGATCCTAAAAAGTTTTTAAATTGCCGTATGAAACTTTATTCAGTCGGTGTCTAGAAAAAATTGCCGTCTAAGTGGGTGTATCCAGAGATAGCTGAGAAGGAGAGAACTGCAAAAGCTTTGGGAAGAGAGCTTCCTATATCCTTTAAAGAGTCGGAGGAGATAGCAAAGGTTATCAAGGGTATGAAGCTTGATAAAGCTATAGAATATCTTGAGAGAGTCATACAGCTTAGAGATTATGTTCCCATGAGTAGACATAACAAGCAGCTCGCGCATCATAGGGGTGTTTCTGAGAGATTTCCTAGATGGAGGATTCCCGTGGGAAGATATCCTGTTAAAGCCGCCCGATATATTCTTAGAGTTCTCAGGAACGCTAGGAATAATGCTGAGGAGAAAGGTTTAAATCCTGAGGCTCTTGTAATAGTTCATGCAGCGGCTCATAGAGGTAGGTATCTTAAAAGATACATGCCCAGAGCTTTTGGTAGAGCTACGCCTAAGTTCAGATCCTATACTAATTTTGAGGTTGTTGTGAAGGAGGTGGAGTGAGATAGTAGATAAAAAGAAGATCTTTCTTGACACCTCCATGAAAAAGCTAATGATTGAAGAATATCTAGCATCAGCATTCTATAGAGCTGAATTTGCAGGGGTTGAGATCATAAGCAGTCCTCTGGGTACAAGGATTATAATCTACGCTGATAGACCTTCTCTGATTATAGGGAGAAGAGGTGAGACTATTAAAAAACTCCAGATGATATTCGAGAAGCACTTCAAAATAGAGAATCCTCAGATAACAGTATCAAGTATAGAAAATCCCGAACTTAATGCAAGAGTAGTAGCATCGAGAATAGCTCAAGCTCTTGAGAGAGGATATCACTTCAGGAGAGCTATATTCATAGCTCTTAGAAGAGTTATGGCTGCAGGTGCTGTAGGTGCTGAGATTGTTGTAAGTGGGAAGATAGTTTCTGAGAGAGCTAGGTATGAGAAGGTTAGAGCTGGCAAGGTTTATAAGACAGGAGATCATGTGAATTATATAGTTGATAGAGCTACGTTCTCAACACTGCTCATCCCAGGGATATATGGTATCGAGGTTCTCATAGTAAAACCTTCTCCTCCAGCTGATCATCTTGAAATTCTTAAGAAATCTCCTGAAGAGCTAGGCATTTTAGAAGAAAAGATAGAGACTTCTTCTGGAAGTAGCGAGAATAGCTTGACAGAAGTTGGTGGAGAGAGAAGTGAGGGAGGTGGCGGCTAGTGGTCTTATCCCCTGACGAGATAAGATCTATGAGCAAAGAAGATAGGCTGAAGCTTTTGAGAGAGCTTAGAACAGAGCTTCTCAGATTAAGAGCTCAGGCTTCAGCAGGTACTCTAGATAAGCCTCATAGGATTAAAATCGTTAGAAAGAATATCGCCAGAATACTTACTATTGAAAGAGAAGAAGCTTTAAAAGCAGGTGGCGAGAGTGAGAAGAAAAGCTGACAACATATTATACCACGAGCTTCTAGGACTGGAAGCAAGAATCCTATCATCTACAGATCCCGGTGTAGAAGGTTTGGAAGGCGTCGTAGTAGATGAGACTATGAAAACTCTCAAGATTTTAGGCGGTGATGGAAAGATTAGAACAGTATTTAAGTTAGGCAGTGTATTTAAATTCAGAATACCTGAGACAGGAGAGGAAGTAGTCGTGATGGGCGACAAGATAATCGGTAGACCATCTGATAGAGCTAAGAGACTGGTGAGAGTCTGATGGGAGTTGAAACTAGAAATATAGGTATAAGATATGAAGGCTTACAACCACCCTCAAGAACATGTGAAGATCCTGAATGCCCCTGGCATGGAAGGCTTAGTGTTAGAGGTCAGCTTATTGAAGGTGTTGTTGAGAAGAATAGAATGCAGAAGACTGTTGTTGTTGTGAGAGAGTATGTGAGATATTCTTCTAAGTATATGAGGTATGAGAGGAGAAGAAGTAAATATCATGCTAGACTACCTCCTTGTATTGATGTGAAAGTAGGAGATAGAGTACTTATAGGCGAGACAAGACCTCTCGCTAAAAGTGTTTCGTTTGTTGTTCTAGGAGTTATAAGAAGAGGTGGTGGAAGTGGCTAAGAAAACTCTCAGATCTTCTGCTGCTCATCCTAGAAGAGGTTATTCTAGAGGACTTCCTCTGGGTGCTAAAGTAAATGTAGCTGATAATAGTGGTGCTAAGATAGCGATGATAATAGGTGTTCCAGAGGTTAAGTCAAGACTTAGAAGGATACCATCAGCAAGTGTTGGAGATCTTGTGATGGTCAGTGTTAAGAAGGGTAACCCAGAAATGCTAGGTCAAGTGATGCCGGCAGTAGTGATTAGACAGAGAATGCCTTATAGAAGACCTGATGGAACTAGAGTGGTTTTCGAGGATAACGCTGTGGTGATAATAACACCAGAAGGGCTTCCTAAAGGTACTGAGATCAGAGGGCCTGTTGCCAGAGAAGCTGCTGAGAGGTGGAGTTCCATAGCTAATCTAGCCACGCTCATAGTTTAGAGGTGAGCTTCATGTTGAGCAGGCAGCCTAGAAAGATTAGAAAGAGATTTTTCAACGCGCCGCTCCATGTCAGGTGGAAGTTTCTAACGGCTAAGCTTTCCGAAGATCTTAGGAAGGAATATGGTGTTAAAAGACTTCCTGTAAGGACTGGTGATACTGTTAAGATCTTGAGAGGTGATTGGAAAGGTCATGAGGGTAAGGTTGTTGATGTGGATCTAAAGCGTGTGCGGATTCATGTTGAGGGTGTCACCATAAAGAAAGCTGATGGAACTCCTGTTTACTATCCTATACATCCTTCTAAGGTTATCATAACAAAGCTTGGTGAGATAGATGATGTTAGAAGAAAGATTATTGAGAGGAGGGTGAGTAAGAGTGGCTAGAATGGGTGGTAGCAGACATTTAAAGAGTTTAGCTGCACCTTTCTTCTACCCGATTCATAGGAAGGAGCATAAGTGGGTTGTAAAACCTTCTCCAGGACCTCACTCTATATATTCCTCATTACCGCTAATGTTAATATTAAGAGATCTTCTTAGGATAGCTGATACATCGAGAGAAGCTAGAAGAATTATTAGTAGTGGTGTTGTGATGGTTGATAGAAGAGTTAGGAGAAACTACAAGTATCCTGTAGGCTTCTTCGATGTGATATCTCTGATTTCTATTGGAAAGCATTATAGAATCATACCGAAACCTGTTAGATTTATCGATTATATCGAGATAAACGAGGATGAAAGTTATATAAAGCCTCTCAGGATCGATAATAAGACAACAGTGAAAGGCGGAGCTACACAGCTGAATCTCTATGGAGGCTATAACATACTAGTGGGATCATCTAAGAATTCCGAGAAAAATGAAGGAATAGAGTATAAGACTTTTGGAACGGTAATAGTAGATCTCAGGGATATGAGCGTGAAAGATTACATACCTTTAGAAGAAGGAGTTTTAGCACTAGTAATAGGAGGCAGGAATATAGGGAGGCTTGGAAGAATAGTGAAGATAGTAAGAGGAATGAGAGCTTATAGAACTCTTGTGACACTCGAAGATTATAACAAACATCTGTTTCAGACAACTTTAAACTATGTATATGTTATAGGTAGGGAAAAGCCTGTAATAAGGATCTCATAGGTGTCAAGCTATGAAGATAATCACATTATCTAGAGAGGAGCTGGAGAAAATAGAGGTTTCCGAGGATCTGTTGAGATTGCTTGGCGAAGAGAAGATTAAAACTGTTCTAGAGAGATGGAAGAGCAATCCGATGCTGGTTCCTTTCATAAGTAAGGTCACAGTTAACATAGGAGTTGGAGAAGGTGGAGAAAAACTTTCAAAAGCTCAGAAACTTCTCGAAGAGTTAACAGGCGCGAGACCTGTGCCTAGGAGGGCTAGAAGAACTATTAGGGAGTTTAATGTGAGGAGAGGAGAGAACATAGGTGTGAAGGTAACTCTAAGAGGTAGCTTGGCTGAAGCATTTCTCAAGAAATTATTCTCAGCTATAGGTTATAGAGTTAAGGAAGAATCCTTCGATGATCATGGGAATCTCTCTATCGGTATTAGAGAGCATCTCATACTTCCAGGAGCTAGATATGATCCTGAGATAGGTATATTTGGTATGGATGTGTGTATAACTCTTGAGAGAAAAGGTTATAGAATCGCTAGAAGAATTAGAGCAAGATCTAGAATTCCCAGAAGACATAGAGTCTCCAGAGAGGAGGGCATTCTTCTGCTAGCGCTTAAATTCAATCTAAATATTATACCTAGTAGTAGGAAAACATAAGAGGCTGATTCCATGGGCAAGTATAAGTCTAGAGTAGAGAGAAGATATGGAAGAGGAGTGCAGGTTTGCAGAAGATGTGGTTCTAGAGATGCTGTTATTCAGAAGTATGGTCTCTATCTATGTAGGCAGTGCTTCAGAGAGGTTGCAAGAACCCTAGGTTTCAGGATCTATAGTTGAGGTGGTCTTCTACGACTCTAATGGATCCTCTTGCAAACGCTCTTAAAGCTATAGTGAATGCAGAGAGAAGAGCTCATGAGAACGTAGTAGTATGGCCTGCGTCAAAGCTTATAGCTATGACTTTAAGAGTTATGCAGAGATATGGCTATATAGGAGAATTTGAGTATATAGACGATGGGAGACAGGGTAAGTTTAAGATACAGCTTCTCGGGAGAATCAACAATGCAGGTGCTATAAAGCCTAGAACACCTGTTACATATCTCGAGCTTCTTAAAATGCCTCACTACCTCAGGAGATACCTTCCCTCGAGAGATATAGGTATTATAATTCTCTCCACATCTAAAGGTGTTATGTCTCATAGAGAGGCTGTTGAGGCGAGAATTGGAGGTATAGCTATAGCATATGTGTATTAAAGGTGATGATAATGGGTGGAAGCACATCTAGATTTCTCTATCTTGAAGAGAGAATCGAGATCCCTGAAAACGTCAGTGTTGAGATCTCTGGGAGGAGGGTAAAGGTTTCAGGTCCTAAAGGTTCTATAGAAAAAGATTTCAGCTTCGCTAGAAGTGTTATCATTGAGAAGAGTGGTAATGAGATTATTGTGAAAAGCTATCTGGGAAGATCTAGAGAAAAAGCTATTGTAAGAACCATAGCTTCTCGCATAAGAAATATGGTGAGAGGTGTGAGAGGAGGATACAGATACTATCTTAAGATAATATTCACACACTTTCCAATGAATGTTTCGGTAGAAGATGGCAAGGTTGTTATAAGAAGAATTCTGGGAGGTAGTGATGTTAGAATAGCTAAAATACTCGAAGGCGTTAAGGTAGAGATAAAAGACAGAGATATAATCGTTGAAGGAGTAGATCTAGAAGCTGTTTCCCAGACCGCTGCAAATATTGAGAGAGCTGCAAGAATCACAGGATTTGATAAGAGAGTTGTTATGGACGGCATATACATATATAAGAGGGAGGTGATAGAAGGTTGAGCACTAGCACAAGTGTCAGCTCTAGAGAAGTTCTGAAGAAGAGAAGCAGAATACGAAAGCTTATCAAGATGAAGAAGAAGCCTGAGTTTATAAGATATCTATGGTGGAAGTTTCCAAAATTCAAGAATAACCCCTCATGGAGAAAGCCTAAGGGTAATGATAATAAGCTAAGGTTAAGACTTAAAGGTTATCCTCCTATCGTTGAGGTAGGGTTTAGAAGTAGCAGAGAAATCAGAGGTTTACACCCCTCAGGTCTGAAACCTGTGGTTGTATCTTCGATGAAAGAAATTGAAAAACTAGATCCTTCCAAGCATATTGTATATATAAGCTCTAGCGTTGGTATGAGAAAAAGAATTGAGCTTATTAAGCTTCTTGAGGAGAGAGGGTTTAGAATAGCTAACAGAGGCGGTGGTGGCTAGATTGGATCTGAGTATTCAAAGAAGACTTGCTGCAGAGATCCTAGGCGTGGGAGAGAATAATATCAGATTCAATCTTGAGAGATTAGAAGATATATCAAGAGCCTTCAGAAGAGAAGAGATCAAGGCTTTGATAGAGGATGGAGCCATATACTATGTAAAGCCCCATAGAAATAGCAGAGGCAGAATTAATATTCTTAAAGAGAAGAAGAGAAAAGGTAGGAGGAGAGGTCAGGGTAGTAGGAAGGGTGCTAGAGGAGCAAGAGCTGATGAAGAAGAGGTATGGGTTAACAGAATTAGAAAAATCAGAAGATATCTAAAGTATCTTAAGAACTCTGAGATAATAGATTCGAAGACTTTCAGGAGACTCTATAGAATGGCTAAGGGAGGGCATTTTAGAAGTCTTGCATCGCTAAAGCAATATCTAGAGGCTGAAGGGATCATAAGATCTAGAGGGTGAAGTTCATGGCTAGAGATGCTTCTTACAAGGTTCCTAGAAGAAGAAGAAGAGAAGGTAAGACAAACTATTACAGGAGATATAGGTTTGTCAGCTCTGGAAGATATATAGCTGTAGTGAGATTCTCGAATAAATATGTTAGCGTTCAGATAGTAAAGCCTACTATACTAGGAGATGTAGTAGTTGCTGCAGCTCATAGCAGAGAGCTTTACAAGTACTTTGGCTGGAAAGCTGGCGGTAAGAATACATCAGCATCTTATCTAACAGGTTTTCTCGCAGCAGTAAGAGCTAGGTTCATGGGTGTGAATGATTGTGTTCTCGATATAGGTTTGAAGAGACCTACTAAAGGCTCTAAAGTATTCGCTGTTGCCAGAGCTTTTAGAGATGCTGGTCTGAAGATTCCCGTGGATGAGGATATGATACCTTCTGAGGAGAGGATTAAAGGCTTGGTTCTAGCTTCATATGCTTCAAAGCTCTACTCAGAAGATGTGGAGAGATTTAATAGACTTTTCTCAGAGTATCTTAGAAGAGGTCTTGATCCTAGACAGCTTCCAGATCATTTTAATGATGTTTTTAATAAGATCGTGTCTTACAGTGAGAAGTTAGGTGTAGAGGTGAGAGTTGGTGAGTGAATTCTCTGAGCCTACGGCTAGGGAGACTAGTGAGTGGATTCCTAGAACACATATCGGAAGACTTGTTAAAGAAGGTAAGATAGTTTCCCTGAAAGAGATATATGAGAAGAATGAGATCATTAAAGAACCTGAGATAATAGATTATCTGATAGGTCCTGAGCTCAAGCATGAGATCATAAGCATTGATATTGTTCAGAAAATGACCGATGCGGGGAGAAGGACTAAGTTCAGAGTTGTTGTTGTAGTTGGAAATATGAATGGATACGTGGGATTAGGAGTGGGTAAAGCTTCTCAGCTTAGAGAAGCTATTGACAAAGCTATTAAGAATGCGAAGCTTAATATAATACCTGTTAGAAGAGGTTGTGGAAGCTGGGAGTGCAGGTGTGGAGAGCCTCACTCCATACCTTTCATGATCTCTGGAAAGGAGGGGAGTGTAAGAGTGGTTCTCAAGCCAGCTCCTAAGGGTACAGGTCTTGTGGCAGGTGATATAGCTAAGATAGTTCTCAGATATGCTGGTATAAGAGATATATGGACGTGGTCTAGGGGAAAGACTTCTACATCTCTGAACTTTGCTAGAGCCGTGTATAATGCTCTTAAGAACTCATATAGGTTTACTACGGTGAGTGACTGGAGTAGGTGAGTGATGATGGTTCTAGTGGCTATAGTAAGACTCAGGGGTAGAGTTGATGTAGATCCCGATGTAGAGTATACTCTAAGACTTTTAAGACTTTATAGAAAGTTTCACGCAACATTATACCCTAGAGAACTTCCAGGCTTTGAGGGGATGCTTGAAAAAGTACAGCATTGGACGACTTGGGGTGAAATAGATCTTGATACTCTTAAAGAGCTGCTCGTAAGAAGAGGCGAGATACCTGGAGGGGGGAGGATTAGTGATGAGTACGTTAGAGAAAGACTCTCTCTTAACAGTGTTGAAGACCTCGCTAGAGAGCTTTATGAAGGAAGAATACTTCTTCACAAACTAGGCGGAATTATAAAACCTGTTTTTAGATTACACCCTCCTAAGGGAGGTTTTAGAGGGAGTATTAAAAAGCCTATAAAAGAAGGTGGAGAGTTAGGTTACAGAGGTAAGGCTATAAACGAGCTGCTTAGGAGGATGATGTGAATGGTTGTGAGGAAGAAGAGGAAATCTAGAAAGCTTAGAGGAAGAACTCGAACCATGGGTTGGGGGAGGATCGGGCAGCATAGAAAGTCGGGGAGTAGAGGAGGTAGGGGTGCTGTAGGTTTTCATAAGCATAAGTGGATTTGGGTTGTCAAGTATTATCCTGATTGGTATGGTAAGAGAGGTTTTACACCTAGGAATCCTTCTTATGAAGAAGAGGTTAGAGAAATCTCTCTAAGAGATCTATCAGATCTCGTTGAAAGACTCAGATTAGAGAATAAGATTACCTATACTAGCGAAGGAAGAATCAGAATAGATCTCAGGGAGCTAGGTTTCAACAAGTTATTAGGAGGAGGAAAGATCGAGTACGCTCTTGAGGTTATAACTCCTAGTGCCAGCAAGAAAGCTGTTGAAGCTATTCAGAAAGCTGGAGGGGTAGTAAGAATAGAGAGATAATCTGAGAGATTAGGATGAGCTATAAAGAGCTTTATCTAAACCCCAGACCTAATATTTTTGGAGGAGTGTCTTGGAGGAGAGATAAAACTCCTATAAGCTTCATAGGTGTTCCTTTCGATAGTACTGTAAGCTACAAGCCTGGAGCTAGATTTGCACCAGATTCTATCCGTATAGCCTCTAGAAATATAGAGCTCTACAGCATGAGAAAACAGATCGATGTAGAAGAGCATGGGGTATACGATGAAGGAGATATAGCTGTGATTCATGGAGATGTAGAGAAAACTCTTGAAAGAGTTGAGAAGGTTTTAGGAGAACTCTTCAAAGAGGGTAGATTTCCTATAGTGGTCGGCGGAGAGCATACCATAACTTATGCAGTAGTTAAAGCCTTGTCAAGACGTGATCTAGGTTTAGTGGTTTTTGATGCACACCTAGATCTGAGAGATAACTATCTGGGATTAAAATATTCACATGCTTCGGTTATGAAGAGGATCTCCGAGATCCTCGATCCTGGAAGTATCTTCTATATAGGTGTTAGAGCTGTATCTAGAGAGGAATTAAACGAGCTATCAAGACTTGGGCACGAGTATGTGAGCTCTATATCTCTTAGAAGACAGGGTGTTAGAGAGATTGTTAAGAGATTTGTAAGATGGTCTGAGAGGTTTAAGAGAATATACCTGTCTATAGATATTGATTCTTTAGATCCCTCAGTAGCTCCAGGAGTTGGAACGCCGGAACCTGAAGGTCTTATGACATGGGAGCTTCTAGACTTGTTAGACGAGATCATAGATCAAAGGGTTGTAGGCTCCGATCTAATGGAGCTAAATCCTCTTAACGATCCTTCGGAGGTGACAGCGATGTTAGGCTCTAGAATTATCATAGAGATCTCGGCTAAGATACTTACTCTTAGAAAGAGATTAGAATAGATGAGAACTTCATAATCTAGATCCTAGTACTCTACATTAATCTTTTTATGCTGCTATTATATCTCAGAAGACTTGATAAAATAGATCTAGTGTTCCTAAAATGATTTAAGTTCTTTCTATGAGATTTAAAACCTTTGATACAATATATTGCTGAGAGAAACTACGTTGATGATAGACACGAGGATGAGAGACAGAGAAAAGACTATAGAAGCTGAAGATATAATCATAACTCATAGAGACGCCGATGGTGTTGGTGCACTGGTTAATCTTATGAGGTTAGGAGATCTAGAGAATCCTAGAGTGCTATATGTGAATCCCGAAGATCTCGGGAGGATTATTAATTTTATTAGAAGAAAACTTAGTGGTAGAATCAAAAGGATTTTTATAATGGATCTGGCTCCAAATAAAGATTCTATAGAATATATAGTTCAAGAGATTAATATTTTAAAGAGATCTGATATTAAGATTTTCTGGATGGATCATCATGTATGGGATGGTGCTTGGTTTGATCTTCTTAGAAGATCTGGAGTTGAAGTATATCATGATCCTAACACCTGCGCGACAGGTGTTGTAAGAGCATTCTTTAATTCTCAAGATCTTTTTACAATAGATCTTGAGAGGGTTATATGTTCAATAGATCTGTGGAAATTCGAAGATCCTAGAGCTCCTTGGTTTATGAGGATTATATCATACGAGGATAGAGATGAATGGAGGAATAGGATTGCGGAGATCTTGATTAAAGCAGATAGAGTAGAGGATCTGATTGAATGGGGTAGAGCATATGTTGAGAAAACCATTGATAGAGAGCTTAGAGAATATAATCAGTATGCGAAGAAGAGTATTATAAGAAATGTCAACGGGATCAAGATAGTAGTTGTGGTTAAGAAGAGCTCGTCAGCAGCTGGAGTGAGCAGTCTAGCTCATTATCTTCTCTCTCTATATGATGCCGAGATAGTTGCAGTCCTCAGATCTAATGGTTCTATAAGCTTCAGATCTAAGAATTATAATGTAAGAGAGATAGCAAAAGCATTAGGAGGAGGAGGTCATGTGAAAGCTGCTGGAGCTAGAATAAGAATAAGTTTTATAGATAGAATCCTTCTGAGCATAGGATTAGAAAAACCCCTGCTCCTGAAAACACTTAAAATACTAGAGAGCTTGGTCAAGAATCCAAAAGATTGAATATCTAATACCTACACACTCAATCACTCTCAAAAGACTGATCCTATGCTTCCAGTAGCCAGATTCCACACCTATGCTGCTGATCTATTCTAACCTCAGTAACATATAAATTCAGGGTAGTAATTCAGATTTGAGTGGAGGTTAATTCAAGGTCTTGGAGATGAGTCCTGAGAAGATGTCGAGCAATGTGAGAGAGATAAGTAGTAGTGTTGATAGAAAGTATAGAGCTCTTCTGTGGACGGGTAGAGATTTCAAGAGTATTTCTATCTCCACAAATCTTGCTAATAGAATTTATGAGAGTATTCTAAGCATGCTTTCTAGTGAGAATCTTAACGAGGATGAAAGTGATCAGGGAACTTTAAGAAGGATCAGAGTCTTAACAGTTAGAGAACAATATAGGAGAAGAGATATATTCATCTCTGTGTATAGCTCGATTCTTAAGATAGCCTATGTAGATCTTCCTATGATTCTTAAAACCTTCGAAAGTTTTCTAAGCAACGAGATAATATGCTTATCGGCATACTATGTTCAAGGCGGTATGTATAGAGAGATAACAGGAGTCTGTGGAGGTAGAATATGTGAGAGTGCTAGTTGTAAGAGTGGAAGGATAAGACCTTTGATAGCAATAATATCTGAGGAGGATCTAAGTGATAGACTTCAGGATCTAGAGATAGATCTATTCGAAAACTTCGTAGAACAACTTACAGCTCTTGAGAGAAGATTAATAGAATTACTCGGTCTAGAGAAGATCTCATATCCTGCTGAAGCTTTCTCCATCAAGTGGATTAGGCTTAAGAAAAGCGAGAGCGAAGCTGTTGAGGTTGTTATTAGAGAAGGTTTTGATAACCTGGTTATAAAACTTGATCTGAGGAAGCCTACATGGGATCTACTTATGTTCCCAAGGAAGATAGCATCAGAAATTGAAACACTTGTTGTCAACCCTATAAAAAAGAATTATAAATTTGCACCTAGAGGAGTTCTTCTGATAGGACCTCCAGGCGTTGGTAAGAGTGTTCTGGCAGAAGCTGTGGCATCTAGCATAGGTAGAAAAATATTGGATCTGAAACCTTCAGTGTATAGATCTATGTGGTATGGAATGACAGAAAAGATCCTTGATAGAATACTTAGAAGTATCACATCTAGAAGAGACATAGCTCTTCTGATAGATGATGCAGAATTTCTAGTCGGAAGATCCTTGGCTATACACGAAGTTCATATAAGCGAGATATCTATACTTCTTAACTATCTTCAGAACCCTAGCAGACCTATAGTTCTTCTTACATCAAACACGCCAGCACTAATAGATCAAGCCTTGCTAAGACCTGGTAGAATAGATGTGACCATAGTATTAGGATACCCTGATAGAGAGAGTAGAAGAATGATAGTTGAGAACGTTCTTAAGAACTATGGTGTTGAGAACTACTCTGAAGATATAGTAGAAGAGATCGTGAGAAGAACCAGATGGTTCAGTAGTGCAGAAATAGATTCTCTAATTAGAATGATTCTTTCCAAGGGTGAAGGACGCATAGATATAGAATCGCTTGAATGGGCTCGAAAGAGATTTAAGATAGATCCAAATGCTAGAGCTTCAGAACAACAGCTTCTCAGATGGAGTGCAAGTACTCTTAATAATCTAGTGATCCAGCACATACCCGATGAAAATGAGATCTGATTAATATGCTATCGGCTACCATTAAAACAGTAAGAGTAGAAGATCTCAATTCAGTTTCACACTGATCTGCTACAAGGATCTAGAGAAGAATACAATCTATAACAGGTTGCGAAGCATTCAAGAGAATATTTGAGCACGACCTGATCTGTTGATCTTAAGAGAAAGAAATGCTTATATAACTAGAAAAAGACATCATTAGTAGGTGATTGAAACGGAGTACATATATGCAACACTACTCCTTCACTCAGCAGGTAAAGAGATTAGTGAAGAGAGTATTAGAAAAGTTCTAGAAGCTGCAGGAGTAGCAGTAGATGAAGTAGAACTTAAGAAAGTTGTTGCAGCGGTAAAACAGATCAATATAGACGATGTTCTTAAACAAGCTATGGGAGTACCTATGGTCGCTGCTCCTGTAGCCTCAACCTCTCCACAGCCTTCTACGCAGAAAGAGTCTGAGAAGAAAGCTGAGGAAAAAGCTGAAGAGAAGAAAGAAGAGGTATCTGAGGAGCAGATTGCTGAAGGACTTTCAGCATTATTTGGATAGTCTTCAAGGAATACGCAGATACAAGCTTTATAATTTATTAGTTTCTCCTTCATGTAGGTAATGAGGTTCAGCTCTTACGCAGGTTTGTATCGGTTGTTTTTATCGCCTCATCTCTGTTTCCTTCTCTCGATAGATAGCTGTTCATAGTTTTCACGCTTTTTATATCCAGCCTCTCAGCTATCTATCGAGAGAAGGGATGGTTAAAATTCTATTTCTTACTATGTCTCGCTATGAAGGTTTTTCAGCTTGTCTATTATAATCCTGTGTACTTCTTTGTTTGAGGATACGATGATCGTACCAATCCTTGAAACATTTGATAAATCAAGATCTAACTCTCCACCTTTGTGATCTGTTATGAAAGCTCCTATAGATCTTCCGAAGCCATATGCTGCGGCTATATCAACGTTTCTTAGTCTCCGCCTTAGATCTATGAATGCCATGTAGTCTCCGATCGATGCTTTAACAATATCTAATGCCGCAGATCCTAGGGATCTTATCTTGGGTTTTTCAAGTGCTATCCATAGATCGTAGAATAACTTTATTGTATCAAGATCTTCGAAGTATGATATTACAACCTTCTCAGGATTCTCTCTCTTCCTTACACGAGAATTATTTATATAAGCTCCTAATCCTCTTGCAAATCCGTAAACTCTCTCTCTAAATATCTCGGAAACAACTCCTGCAACAATATCAGGCTTGTTTTCAGAACTCGATCTAATAGCTACAGCTATGCTAACAGAACAATATGGTGTATCTGTAGCATAGTTTATGCTTCCATCAAGAGGATCTATTATAAAGATCATGTTTTCTTTTAAATCTCCTAAAACACCGCTCTCCTCGGTGACAATCATAGCCTTAGGATGAATTCTTCTAATTTCTTCTACTATAAAACTTTCAAGCTCTAGATCTATCTCTCTAGATTCGTCTCCAGATTTGTTTAAGCCTTTTACAAGGATCTCAGAAGGATCTCTAGCTCTTTCAAATGCTATTCTAGAAGCCTCTCTAGCGATCCTATATATATCCTTGTACAAATCCTCTATAGAATCCTTCATATACTCTTCATCCACATACTCTTAAGAGGGGGAGGATATTTATACTCCTTATGATTTTAGTAGGAAGGAGGGATTATGAGAAGAATTAAGATTGCTGAGCCTATGATAGGAGAAGAAGAATTAAGATCTATTGAAGAGGTGATAAGATCAAAACACTTAGTACATGGGAGAATAGTAGAAGAATTTGAAAGAAGATTCGCAGAGAAGCACGCTTGTTCTGAGGGCATAGCAGTAGCCAACGGAACCGTAGCTCTTGAAACAGCCTTGAGAAGTATTGGCGTAGGCTTCGGAGATGAGGTTATAGTTCCAGCATTCACATTCATAGCAACAGCTAACGCAGCTATGATGCTCGGTGCGAGACCTGTGCTCTGTGATATAGATCCTGATATACTCACATTAGATCCTAGGTGTGTTGAGAATAATGTGAGAAGGAATACTAGAGTTATAATACCAGTCCATCTCTTTGGACATCCAGCAGATATGGAGCCTATTCTTAAGATAGCGAGAGATTCCAACGTCTATGTTCTAGAAGATGCAGCTCAAGCCCATGGAGCTTTATACAGAGGAAGACCTGTAGGATGTTTAGGAGATATAGGGATTTTCAGTCTCTATGCAACTAAGAATATAACTAGTGGTGAAGGTGGTATAATTACCACTAACGACTCTAGAAGAGCTAGGTTCATGAGATTATTCAGAGATCAGGGTCAGAGTGGAAAGTATAATCATGAGATACTTGGAACAAACTATAGAATCACCTCAATCCAAGGAGCTATAGCTCTTAAACAACTTGAGAAATTAGATTTATTCAATAACATTCGCAGACGCAATGCTAGAATGCTTACAGAGAGATTGAAAAAGATTGAGTGGATTAAAACTCCTGTAGAGAGAGAATGGGCTTACCATGTTTATCATCAGTATGTAATAGTTCTTAAAGAGGATCCTCCTATATCCAGAGATGCATTGAGAGAATATCTACTTAGAAACGGTATTGAAACAGCGATACACTACCCAGCACCTATAAATGAACAGCCTCTCTATAGAAAACTCGGGTATTCAAGCGAGTGCTGTCCTGTATCTAGAGAGATCTCGCGAAGGATTTTAAGTCTTCCAATTCATCCAGCTCTTACAGAGGATGATATAGATTATATAGCTAGTGTTTTTGAGAAGATATAGATATACATGCTGCTCTACCCCACTCATCGTACACATAGTAGCATCTGCTTCTAGGCATATCATATAGAAGAGTCCATAGTCTTCTCTCTATCTCGAGATATCTCATAAATCTATCTAGATCTCCTTCTCTAATACTCTGGATACTCTTCAAAGCTGTGTACCCGACTAGTTTTGTTACAAGATCTCCGATCTCGTTCTCGAGAAGAGTGGAAGGGATCTCACGAAGTTTCACATGTCTCACCAACTTCATTGTAAGAGAGAGAGTTCCCGGATCTGGTAGCTTGATAATCTCATCACCTCTTCTGAAAGCTATGCTCATTCTTTCAGCTATTGAGAATCTAACTCCTTCAGCGTGTGAAGAGTTTAAACCTAAGGATCTGTCTATGACAATCATAGATTTAGCAAGATCTATGGGATCTACTTCTCCAACTATGCGAGAAGTCACGGCTGTTGTTATAATCATGTACAGAGGTAGATAAAGGATTTCTCTCGTATCGTATGAGAGTGAAATTCTGATACACATATCCACTCCAAGCTCTTCAGAAAGTCTCTCGAAAAATCTTATCAGAGTTCTGATGATATCTCTTCTAACTCTTACACCTCCCTCGATTCTAAGATCACATCTTCTCCCTATACCAATCTTTCCATATATATCGATAGTATTATTAGAGTTTATCACGGCTATAGGATTGTTCCTCCCAGGTATTGGAACACCTATGATAGGTATAGGTATCCTATATACTTCTCTCAGATCTAAGATATCTTCTTCTGTCATCTGAAAAACCTTAAGATCTATACAGCAGTCACAGAAGCATATCCTACAACCATGTCTCTTTCGCCTGTCACATCTCCTGATGTAGCGTATTTAAGCACTTCAGCTCTCGTAAAGCCCATAAGCCTAGCAAGTTCTATAAAGATCATCACAGGACCCGGTCCACATGCTGTGTGTCCTACTCTCTCTATATAGCTATAGAATCCTTCTAGATCTAGGTTTTGAACAAATTTCAGAGCTTCAGAATCTTTAGCATATGCTTCTTCATAAGACTCATAATGAGTCCAATCACTCGATGCTATGTATATGAAATCTCTCCCAGTCTTCTCATGAGCTTTAACAATAGCCTTAGCCAGGTCTTTCGCAACATCAGGTTTCTGAAGCATTATAACAATAGGAACTATCTTTATATAGTCTCCGAAGAGATGTTGTAAGAATGGTAGTTGAACTTCTACAGAGTGCTCCATATAATGAGCTGATATATCATCATCGAGATAGCTGCTCTCGCGGATAATCTCTTTCGCGAATTCATTATCAACTTCAAGAGATCCTAGTGGTGTCTCCCATACATAGTTTAGAGATGTGGCTACGAGAGATCCCATACCAGTATGATTAGGTCCTGCTATGATCGCTACCTGAGGAGTTCCTCCTCCTGCGATTCTATAGTAGGTATGAGAGGCTACAGGCCCACTATACATGTAGCCGGCGTGAGGTGCTATGAAGAGTCTTGATCTAGGATCTCTCTTTTCAGCAACCACGGGAAGTTTTCCAACACCTAGCGGATGAGTATAAGCCCATTCAATTCTCCTGAGAAGTCTGTCTCTAGAACTCTCATAAAAAGATCCGGCTACAGCAGGGTATCTCTTCCTCAAAGCCACACACCTTATAAGTTATAAGAAGCCTGGATAATAACATTGTAGGAGTATTCACAAGATGATGAAGGGTGCAAAAGATGAGAGATGATTAACGCGCTCTTCGCTGAATCACAATGCATGTGAAATGAAATTATGAGATTAAATCCATATCATCTCTTAGAATCATCCTACTGATAGTAGTGCGAGAGTATCTCTCTAAGATTTTTGCATTGCATGTTTCAGCTATTTCAGCTAAAATCATGACAACCTTCCTCACCTCATGAGAGCTTCGTACTTCAGGATGGGGAGGAGGTCAGACTAGAGATAGAAATAGACGTAGAGTTTCAACACTTCTTTGAACACCCTCGAGAGACATAGGTAGGAGATTAATTCAGGAGGATAGAGATAGAACAATGAGATCAATCGACGTATAATAATATAAGAGCTGAACTCTTAATAATAATATTGAGAGTAGATGCCCTATAGTGGGCCCGTAGCTCAGCAAGGCAGAGCGGCGGGCTCCAGTCCTCTGCGGGTCTTAAGACCTCTAGATGAGGGATGATGTGGGACTGGAGCTGGAGAGACCCGCAGGTCGGGGGTTCAAATCCCTCCGGGCCCACCACAGTAGGAGGAAGAGGCTCCTAATATGAGGATCTTTTTAAATTTTTTCTTGCATAGAATAATAGAATTCTGGCATGGGAATGAACTCTGATACTGGTAGAGTGGATGTTCATCATGTGGTTTCAAGGATTGTGAATAGGTATATAGCTGTGTTAAGTGATGAAGCTGGTGAAGGTAATGTTAGAGAATGGCTGATTCGGTTTCGTGAAAAGCTTTGGAAGTTATGTCAGAATCCTTCAGGTCTCTGCTCGGTGGACGTACTTAATAGCTCTATAGAAGATCTTCTTAGATCATATGAGAGATTTCTATACGAGACAGCATATGCTTATGAGATTAAGCTAAGGGTTTATGAGATTCTTCTGAAGATACTCTCAGAGATCGAAGATTATCTGAGAACCAGATCTATAACCGGCTTTTCTTATAGTAGTAAGCTGGAGAAACCTTCTATGCATAGAGTTGAGATAGTATTCAAACCAGGTATAGATAAGAGAGAGAAACTCCACCTAGAGATCTCAGGATTAGGAGGGTATTATGAGAGTTTTACTATTTCATCATCTAGAAATCTTATAGAGATGCCAACAGGATCCTACAAACTCAGACTTCTCAAAGGCGGTTCAGAAGTCTATAGAGAATCATTTAAAGTCTCAGGAGATGTAACCTTATCCATAGCTTTAGAAAAGGTTTTGAAAAAACATTCTGAAGCTATGAGACGTGGAGCTAGAGAGATTGGAAGAGTAGCGGGTGTGGGTAGGTGGAGAGTGAGAGCGTCTCTGAAGAGGATCGTAAGGGTGGTGACCGACTTAAGATATATAGCTGTGATTCTCATACTAATGATATTAGTATTGGATCTCATAATACTTTTAAGATAGATTTCTAAGATATCTTAAGGAAATCTCTAGAAGATCGTATTTGAATGGGTGTTTGTGTTGGCTGAAAGACTTGAGAAGCTAAGGATTTCAATAATCTATTCATCACCTAGATCCTATGGAAGTAGTAGGAAGATTTCAGAGTTATTAGCAGAACTTCTCAGAGGAGAGGATTTTGAGGTGAGAACTTTCAATACATATGAAATGAGAATCGAGCCATGTATGGGGTGTGTGTCTGATAATGTAGAACTCTGCAGATTCCCATGTGTTATTAATGATGATGCGAGATCTATATATGAGTATCTCGACAAGAGTCATGGTCTTATAATAGTTTCTCCAATATACTGGTATAATATTCCAGGACCTCTCAAGAATCTGATAGATCGTCTTACAGTGATGGAGAACTCTATATTCACAGAGGGTAGGAGCAGGCTTGAGGGTAAGGTCTTCGGAGCAGTTGTCATAGGTAATGATGTTGGATCTATAGCAGTGATACAGAATCTAATGGCTATAGCAAATAGCATGGGTATGATAATACCTCCTTGGGCTCTCGCATACTATACAGGTGAAGATGACCCTCTTAAAGACGAGAAGTTTTTACTAGATCTGGGAAATCTAGCTAGGTCTACTGCTATGATGATCAGAATCCTTGTAAAAACCAATGGAGATAAGGCTCTCTGGTATGATGCTTCAAAAGATTTTAGAGAGATGATCAGAAGAGAAGCTCTAGAGATCAGCAGAAGAATAGAATCTAGTGAGAGAAATAAGATCGCGTCTAGGATCAACATGATCAAAGAGATGTACTTGAAAACTCTTCAAGCCAGAGAAATAAAGAGATAGAAGTTATCCAACCGAAACTGCTGGCATAGGGGTTCAACTCTGATATAGTTTTATGTAAATTAATTTCATTGCCTCATCTCTGCTCTCCGCATCCCAAATCTTGGACATGTTGATGATGTATGGGTAGAATATCTTGTGTAGAGTTTCAACCGATAATATCTCGAGAGAAGTATTTTCCAGTGATTGTAAGCATCATATCATTATTAGCTTTGAAGCTTTTAGATAATAGGGTTGGTTGAGTGAGTAAAAAAGAAGAGAAATCTAGAGAGCTTCTCCTACCTTCGGAGGGTCAGATAATATGCGTTGTATCCGAGATTGTAGGAGCTGACTGGATTAAGATGGTGTGTGCTGATGGTAGTGAAAAGATGGGTAGAATACCGGGTAAGTTTAGGAGAAAGATCTGGATAGCCCCAGGAGATCTTGTTCTAGCAGCTCCTTGGGATTATCAGAAGAATAAAGCTGACGTCATATATAGATATGAGAAAGATGAGAAGAAGAAGCTTATTGAGATGGGTTATATATCGAAGGAAATAGTTGATCTAGTATCCTAAGATTATATTGTCTGTATGCATTACTTTCTTTTCATCACTCTGAATTTAACTATGTAAAAGCTTTTGAAAAATCGTTAAAATAATATAATAACAGGTATTATAGGTTTACTCAAGTATAATATGATATACATATTATATTGGGTATATTTTTAAGACTTGGTATTAAAGATTATTAGGTGGTTTAATGAGGTATGTAGTAGATGTGAATAACCTAGATATTGGAGGTAGAAAACTTCTAGTGAGAGTTGATCTTAATTCACCTATAGATCCTGAGACGAAAAAGATTCTAGATGACTCAAGGATCAAATTTCACTCTGAGACTGTTAGAGAGTTATCAAAGAGAGGTGCAGGTCTCGTGATCATATCTCATCAAGGCAGACCTGGAGATAAGGATTTCACAGATCTTTCTCAACATGCAGAGCTTCTCTCAAGGTATAGTGGTGTTAGTGTTAGATTTATTGAAGATGTGATCGGTCCGACAGCTCTTAGAGAGATAAGAGATCTAAAGCCTGGAGAGGTTATAATGCTTGATAATATTAGATTCCTTTCAGAAGAGCTTATTGAAGCACCTCCAGAGGTTCAAGCTAGAACATATCTAGTTAGAAAGCTCTCTCCTCTGATAGATTACTATGTTAATGATGCATTTGCAACAGCTCATAGATCTCAGCCAAGCATAGTAGGCTTCCCACCCGTGGTTAGATCATGTGCAGGTCCTATTATGATGAGAGAGATCAGAGCTATCTCTAGGATTAGTGAGGAGACTCAGCCTCCTAGAGTTTTTGTTCTCGGAGGTGCTAAGATTCTTGATTCTCTCAGAGTAGTAGAGAATATAACTAGAAGAAGAATAGCTGATAGAATACTCACCTCAGGACTGCTGGGATTGGTATTTCAAGTTGCTAAAGGTATTAGAACAAGTTCTAAGCTTACTAAATTCCTAGAGAGCAGAGGTCTTCTATCACTCATACCAAGAGCCAGGAGAATGCTGATGCAAGGAGCTCCTATAGAGACTCCTATAGATTATAGAGTTCTTCGTGATAATGGTGAGATCGCGAACGAGCCTTCATACATGATCTCGGGATCTCCGCTTGACATAGGTGATGAAACTGTGGACATGTATATATCTATCATGAGAGAAGCTAATCTGATAGTTATGAGAGGTCCTGCAGGATATGTAGAGGATCCTAGATTTGCTGTGGGAACTAGAAAACTTGTTGAAGCAGCTGTCAGTAGTAATGCATACGTTATAATCGGCGGAGGGCATTTGAACATGTTTGCAGGAGAGATATCAGAGGAATCTTCCGGTAGAATTCATGTATCAAGTGGTGGAGGAGCTCTTCTGGAATTTCTATCAGGATCAGATCTTCCAGCTATAAGTGCGCTGGAGATCTCATATAAGAAGTTCTGGGAGAGTGAATCAAAATGATCAGGGTTGGAGTAGTGGGTTTTGGAACAATCGGCAAGAGAGTTGCAGACGCCATAGCCAGACAAGATGACATGAGACTAGTAGGAGTATTTAAAACAAGACCAAACTATGAAAGCTATATAGCTCTGAGAAGAGGTTATGATCTCTATATACCTAGAGAGAGGGAGAAGGATTTCAATGAGAGAGGAATAAAGTTCAAAGGTTTTCTCGAAGATCTTCTAGATAACATAGATATAGCCATAGACGCATCACCAGGCGGTGTTGGAGCTAGAAATAAAGAACTCTATCAAAAGCATAACATCAAAGCCATCTTTCAAGGTGGTGAGAAAGCTTCAGTAGCTGAGACTAGTTTCAACGCTCTTGCTAGCTATACTAAGGCTCTTGGCAGGAGATTTATAAGAGTTGTCAGCTGTAATACGACAGCTCTCGTGAGAATTATATGGAGTCTCTCACAGATAGGTAGTATTGAGAGTGTGAGAGCTGTGATCATGAGAAGAGGATCTGATCCTAAGGAGATAGAGAGAGGTCCTTTAAATAGTCTCGTACTAGATCCTCCTTCTATCCCGAGTCATCATGCATATGATGTGAAAAGCGTGATCGGAGATCTAGATATTGTAACCATTGCTGTAGCATCTCCAACAACTCTAATGCATCTCCACACCCTCCTGATCAGGTTTAAGACACCTGTATCAAGAGAAGATGTGCTGAGAGCGATTCTTGAAACACCTCGGATTCTCTTGGTAAGCTCCAGAAATTCTGATATAAGATCGACTGCTGAGATAGTGGAGTTCTCAAGAGATCTTGGGAGAAGCAGATATGATGTTTATGAGAATATAGTGTGGGAAGATACTATACATATTGATGGTGGAGGTAGAGAGCTTATGCTGGTTCAAGCAGTACATCAAGAAGCTATTGTTATACCTGAGAATATTGATGGAGTAAGAGCTGTAGCAGAGCTAGAGAGAGATCCCATGAAGAGTATTGAGAAAACAGATAAAAACTTGGGGGTGATGAGGGGAAGATGGCTGTAGAGAAGAGATATGAAATAAGCTTCATGTTTAGAAGAGTACTGGTTCCTGTAGATGGTAGTGAGAATAGTTATAAAGCTTTAGAACTAGCTCTAGACTTCGCGTTGAGATACGGTTCTAAGATTGATGTTATATATGTATCTAGAGAAGGTGAAGAGGATCTAGGAATCAGAGGCGAGGTCATCAAAAGAGCTTCAGAGAGAAGAGTTCAGATATCTTTTATACATAAAAAGTATGATCCTAATACCAGTAGTGTTTCTACCGAGATTCTTAAAACACTGATCGAAGGAGGTTATGATGCTGTAGTTCTAGGAGCTAGAGGTAAGAGTATTAATGAGGATCTGAATCTGGGAAGTGTTGCTCTAAGTATAGTGATCAATGCTCCTGCTAACATAGTTATAGTAAGATAGCTGAGAAGTAGCATCTCTAGGAGATATATGCTAACTATTAACATGTTTTAAGAATCTTCTCTAGAATCAAGGCTATTCTAAGAGGATTTTCACCTGCTATATATACTATGGGTTCGAAACCTCTCCCTCCAGGGTCTTCTACTATATATATCTTACTGCTGCTCGTGAAAGCTCTAGATACTCTCTCTATGATATCACTCTCCCTAATATTATCTCTATCATCAGAGATCTCAAGCGATATATCACTGTTCTTCATCCATCGATCAAGACATTCATGAACTCTTACAGATGCAAGAGCTCTAAGTTCAGGTCTTTCAACACGGATCTTTAGTAGGATACTTCCTAAATGCCTGCTAGCACCCCAGCTAGGTTTTCCTACAGCTATTATAGCTTCATTAACCTTTATAATTCTACCTGGATAAGCTATTATATCATTAAGATCTCTTGCATCTCTTCTCGCATACGCTATGTTCATACCTACCTCGGGTATGAGATTATGAATACCATGGAATCTTGATATGATCTGTATGAATCTCTCTAACTCGAATATCATCTCAAGATCTTCGTGAGGTCTGAACATTTCTGAACATATGTTACAGCTCTCGGGAATCTCAGGATCTATTCTTCTATGATATTTACACAGCTTTAGATCTGCTAGAAGACTGTTTCCATACAAGGTGATCCTTCTAAGCCCTCCTATAATATCTCCGGAGATTATAAGCTCTAGAACCTCATCTACTAGACTTACTATCTCTCTCTCATCAATACCTATTTTACTGATTCTTCTAAGAATACTCTCCTCAGAATACTCAGGATCTCTGAGATACATATTTACAGTAGGTTGAGAGACTCCTAGAATCCTGGCAATCCTAGGCTGAGAAAAACCCTTCTCAGAGAGTTTTCTTGCTAGAATAGCTTTGACAGGTGTCTCGATAACCCTGCTAACTATGGTTTGAGGTATTATCATGATCCTCCTGTAATTCTTAGTGGTAGCATATAATAAATATATTTTCTGCCTATAGATCAGATATTTTTCTTTTATATAGAAAGTATGTTTTACTATTTGTTTAGTTGATTTAAAACAATTATATCGAAGAATTATATTAAATTTATAAGCAGGAGAGAGAGTTATAATCTGATGGAGGCTTCATCTAAGATGTCTAGCGAAGAAAATCTGGAGGTTAGATACACCTCAGAAGTTATATATGTAAAGTTTTCAGATGGTTCAAAAGCCTATCTAACTTATAAAATAGATAATGGTAAAATGATCCTTGAGTCAACCTATACACCTCCTCAACATAGAGGGAAAGGTGTTGCTAAGAAGCTAGTTGATAAAGCTATTGAGATCGCTAGAGAGAAAGGATTAGAGATAATACCTATATGCTCTTACTCAGTATATTATTTCATGAAGTATAAAGATGTCAGAGGTATTCTTGCAGAACCCTATAAAAGCTATAGTGAAGATGATTTTAAGAGATATTATGAGGAGAGATTAAAAGCTGAGAAAGAGAAGGAATAATCTATCCGTAGCCGTAGAGAATCTCGTGATCCACTCTTGCCGTCTGAGAATAGCATCGTAGAAAGATTTTGAAAGCTCTCGCGATCTTGTGCAGAGTCAGAGAATCAGTTTTCCTTGGGTAGGTCTTGAAAAGATCTTCAGATGAGGATCTATTAGCGTATAGAGGTATTTACCTCTATAAAAAGGGAGAGATGGGGAGAGGCTATTAGCAGGTGTTGGAGAGAGTTGTAGGTTTTTGTAGTCTTTGCAGAAGATCACATATCTAGATTTCTTCAAATTCTCTTCTTCTCATACTCTCGATCCAATTCGTGCATAGAGGTATATCTGGGTTCTCGAGATATATAGATCCATCTTCTCTCATATATATTGAGAGGCTTTTCACTAGAACATTCTTCTTCAAAGCCTGATATATTAGATTGCTTAGAAGAGGATCTACTTCTTCGAAAGGTTTGAAACATTTTACGTTTTTCATAGCAGCTATAAAAATAAGAGCTGTGTCAAATCCTTTATCCTTAAGCTCTATTAGAGTTTTCACATGTCTCTCACCTCTCTTAGTAGGAGCATCAGGGTACATAGCCTCACCTTCAGGACCTCTAAAAACAGCGCTTTTAGTCTCTACATAGATCGTATTATTGTCACACTCTATCTGGTAGTCTAAAACACTATCTATAGCTCTAGGATTCCTCCTAGAGATCCTACACCCTCTTAAATAATATATGAATCCTCTTCTCACAAGTTCTTCAAATACTATTCCTTGGGTGAGGGTATCTACTATACTAAATGAACCTTCCAGATCTTCTATAGCTATAAGTCTGTACTTGATTTTCTCACCATTAATCATCTTAAGTAGAGCTCTTCTGCCAGGTCTTATGAAGTCGAGAAGTCTTCCTGTATTAGTATTGTGTGCGAGAATACTCTCTCTATTTCTACTGATTTCTACTATGAATCTATTCACTCTCCTGATTATAACTCCATCTATTAGACTCTCGATCTTCATTATCAAAAGATCTTCTTTCAAGGTGTTCTCCTAAAAAGATTATATAGCTCAGAGACTGTATAAAGTAGATAGATGAGCTTTTAATGGTATTATGCGATATATGTAGAACTCGTGAGGCATCGATACTTCAGAGACATAGTGGTTTGAAGCTCTGTAGAGAATGCTTTCTAAGAGATATAGAATTTAGAGTTGTGAAAGAGATTAAGAAGTATAACATGATCTCTGAGAGAGACAGAGTTTTGCTAGCTCTCTCAGGAGGTAAAGATAGTTTTGTCCTTCTAGATATTCTATCTAGAAATCATGATCCCTCGAAGTTGGGAGGAGTCACGATTATTGAAGGTATAAAAGGATATAATAGAGAAGAAGATCTAGAGAGATTAAAGATCTTAGCTAGAGAGAGAGGAGTTGAGCTGAATATTGTAAGAGTTAAAGATCTAGCAGGATATACCGTGGATGAGCTTGTAATAGGATCTAGAGAGAAAGGTTTGAAAATATCTCCATGCACCTTCTGCGGACTCTATAGAAGAAGAGGAATTAATACCGTAGCCAGAGAACTAGGATATGATAAGGTAGCCACAGCTCATAATCTCGATGACGAGGTTCAGACTCTCATCATTAATATTCTCAGAGGTGATGAGATCAGAATAGTATCTATTCATCCTATGAGGAGAAATCCCTCAGATCTCTTCATACCGAGAGTGAAACCCTTGAGAAAGATCTATGAGTATGAAACAGCATTATACGCTTTCATCAGAGGATACAAGCCTCAGGAGATTGAATGCCCGTATATATCTCACATGCCTTCATTAAGAGCTAGAATCAGAGAGATCTTATATAAACTCGAAGAAGAGAAACCTGGCATACTTCTTAAAATGCTGGAAGAATTCGATGAACTCTACACTAGAAGAGTTATGGAGTCTCATATTAGACTTGACACGTGCAAGATATGTGGAGAACCTACTAATCCTGGAAGGAGTATCTGTAAATCCTGCGAGCTTCTAATAAGATCAGGTTTTCTCGAGAATAAGAGAAGTATTTCAACTACTTCAATTCTTGTGAAGAAATAGATCAGATAAAGTTTTACTAGAACTAAGATGATCCGATAGAGTGTTATTGAAAACTTTTGAAGCAGATCTTCTAACTCTTCTTTCTACCAAGCTTTTCATGAGCTCTAGCTAGGTGTCCTGCTGCTATTGCTGCAATCAGATTCACTTCTCCAGCTAGTACTGCTGCAGCTATTATCTCGGCAAATTTCACTGCATTAGAACCCGGAGGATTTCCAGGACCTGCTACTCCTAGAATGCTTAGAGCCTCTCTCTGAGTAGGAAGCCATGTTCCTCCTCCCACGGTTCCCACCTCCAGACTTGGAAGCGTTACTGAGACATATAGATCTCCGTTTTCTCTCTCCTCCATCCATGTATATGTTATGCTGCTCTCAACAACCTGAGCCACATCTTGTCCTGTGGCTATGAATACTGCTGCTATAATATTAGCTGCATGAGCGTTCTGCCCGATCCCTCCTGCTAGAGAGGTTCCTAGCATGTTCTTCCTCAGATTTACCTCTATCATTGATCTGACATCTGTCTTGAGAATCTTTTCAACCACATCAGATCTTATAACAGCTTCTGAGATAACAGTCTTACCCCTACCCAGGAGAGTGTTTATGTATGTAGGCTTCTTATCAGTACACATATTACCACTGAGAGCAATCAGATCTGCTTCCGGAAAACTCTGTTCTATAAATCTACAAGCTACATCAGTTGCTATAGTGACCATATTCATACCCATAGCATCTCCCGTTGTAAATCTGAATCTAAGCCACACATTATTCCCGATAATGAAAGGTTCTATAGATTGAAGTTTCCCATGTTTTGTAGTGCTTTCAGCAATCTTCTTAATCTCGTTAAAATTCTCTCTAACCCAAGCTATGAATTCTCTAGCTTTACTCGCGCTAGGAAGCTTAAAGAGAGGAGCTCTGGTCATTCCATCTCTTAGAACAATAGAATGAGCACCACCGCTTAAGGTTATAGCCTTAGCTCCTCTCGATACACTAGCTACAAGAGCTCCCTCAGTTGTTGCCATAGGTATATAGTATTCTCCAATAGCATTCTCACCATTGATCTTGAGAGGTCCTGCAACTCCTAGAGGTATTTGAACTGCTCCAATAGCATTCTCAATATTTCTTCCTATGATCTCTTCGAAATCTAGGATGTTATGTCCTATGCTTGGAAGAGATACTCCATACTTCTTCTCAATATATCTCCTCCTGATTAGAGTTCCTAGATTCTTGCTTCTAACAATATCATCGATTTCGCTGAATCTAATCTCTCCTTTCTCAAGTTTTTCATGAATCTCATTAGAGATCTTTTCTATATCAATATTCTCATTAGACATAGCTTATCTCATACCCTCTGCAGGTGCGAATTTTATACCATAATAGATCAATCCTGTAGATCCGTCTACTACAAGTCTTCTTAGAACTGCTTCAACACGCATTCCAGGAGTTATCTTATCTGGTTCTACATCAACTATCTGAGCTAGCATGCTGAACCCTTCTTCCAACTCTACTAAGCCTATGATCAGAGGAGAAAGATCTCCAAATCCTGAGGGAGTTTGATATAGTATCGTGTACTCTTTAACAACACCTCTACCACTAGAATATCTATACTCCACATCCTGAGATCCGCAATACACGCATCTAGCTCGTGGAGGATAGAAAGCCTTCCCGCAAGACTTGCACGTGGCATACTTAAGTCTGTAGAGGATATCTCTACTTCTCCAGATCTTAGCAGGAGATCTCCTGAGCATCTTATCTCACCCTCTTCAATATAATGACATAACTTGAATCTCCTGTTCCATTCATATTATGCACCGCTCCATATTCTATCTCTCCTAGAATAGAGCTCTTAAAAGATCCTAGTAGTGCTTGGAAGACCTCATGGATCTGATATATCCCGGTAGCACCCCATGGATTCCCTCTAGCTTTAAGACCTCCACTTAGATTGACGTGTACTCCTTCAATTGATGAGTTTTCTAATCTCTCAGGAGCTTCACCTCTCTCAGCTAATCCCATGGATTCTAATATTATGAAGGCGTTTGGAGTGTAGTTGTCATGTATCTCTATATATTTGATCTTTCTTCTCTCAATTCCAGCCATTGATAGAGCTTCCTCCCAGCTTTCTCTAACAGATCTAAATAAGAGAGGATCTTCTCTTGATGCGATGTCTTTAGAATCTACAGAACCTCCAAAACCTTCTATAGAAACTATGGCATCAGAAGATCTCTCTATAGCATCCTCGGAAACTATGTATAAAGCTGCAGCACCGTCTCCCAGAGGATATGAATCTAGCAATCTCAAAGGCTCGGCTAGTACTGGCGAATCCTTGTAGCTATCAGGAGAAATCCTGAATCTAAGCTGTGCATGCGATGTCTCGAGCGAGTTTTGATGCATTGTATAAGGCCATATAAATAGATCCTCATAAGAGTAGTTATACTTCTTCATATAAAGCTTAGCAAGTATAGCAGCTTCAGCTAGTGGTGTGATTCCTTGAAGCTGCATATACTCTGAATCCTTTATAGAACCATAGACACCAGCCATTCTAGACACAGACATTTCAGATCCTTTGTCAACTCCTATGACGAGAACTCTTTTACTAGCTTTAGAAGTTGTGAGAGAGTATGCTAGTTGCACTGCTGCAAGACCTGAAGCTTCTCCTGCTTCAACTCTGTAGACTCTGATCTTTCTGAGTCCAAGATGATCTGCTATTAGATCAGCTATAGAACTCTGATAATCTACAAGTTCCGGGGTCATTGAAGATATGATGAGAGTATCCGGAACCAGATCTTCTGCATAGCTTTTCTCAATAGATTCAAGAGCTTCTCTAGCTAATGTCTTGAGATTCTTCTCATAATATCTATCGATCTTTATAACTCCTGAGGCTGCTATGAAGCTTTTCATCTGATCACCTCTCGTATTTCAAGATCTTTTCTCTCATCTTAGCATACCTACCATAGTCTATATAGATCTTCCTCGAGATCATGTCGGAAACCTTAGGAGCTTTATCTCTTTTCTCAACAGCTTTCTCTGTCACTACTATAGCATAGGCATCAGCACCTGCGCCACTGCCGAATGGTGCTAGAAGAATTCTAGATCCGGGCTTAGCCTCCTCAAGAACCTTAGCCAGACCCATTAAAGCAGATCCATTATATGTATTTCCTATATATGGTGTGACCAGACCTGGAAGGATCTTCTCTTTCTGGAATCCTAGCTTAGCTCCTACCTGAAGAGGAAACTTACCATTAGGCTGATGGAATACTGCGTAGTCAAAATCTGCAGGCTTATAACCTTTAGAGAACAAGCCTTTAACAGCGTTTATAATATGATCGAAGTAGGCTGGCTCGCCAGTGAAAGCTTCACCATGCTCAGGATAGGGAGCAAGAGATCTTCTCCAGAAATCAGGAGTGTCTGTAATATAAGAATACGCATCTTCTATAACTGCTGCAGCATCTTCAACACCTCCTATGATGAGAGCAACACCACCACTGCTAGCTGTGAGCTCGAGAACATCACCTGGAGAAGCTTGAGCTGTGTCGGCGCCTATAACTAGAGTGTATCTCGCAACTCCTGTGTTTACTAGGGACATACTGATTCTAATAGCTTCTGATGCAGCTCTACACGCGAATTCGAGATCCGAGGCGAGTTTTGATGCTGGGATCCCTAGCGCGTCTCCTATTACTGTTGCTGATGGCTTGACGGAATATGGTTTAGATTCTGTTCCTACGAATACTGCTCCTATATCGCTAGGGCTGATCCCGGCTCTCTGTATAGCGTATTTAGAAGCTCTCCATCCTATAGTGATTGTATCCTCATCCAATCCTCCTACGGCTTTCTCTTCAATCCATATAGCCTTCGGCGTGTAAGGATCTATACCCCATAACGAGGCTATGTCACTTGCTTTCACTCTATATGGAGGTATGTAAGCTCCCCAGCCTGTAATCCCTGATTTGATCGTCGTATAATATCACCGAATATACTATCTTACAACGTATTTAAATTTTAGCCATCTATGTAAATTAACTTATACAATTGTATAAAGATCTATAGGAAGAGAATTATTATAATTTCACATGTAATCTTTATCTTGAGTGTATTAATTGGAGGAAAATATTATCAGAAAAGATCTCGTAGCTCCTGGAAGTGTGATAGGTGTGATAGAAGAATTCATGCCGGGCGAGAATATATATGAGAGAGATGGTTATCTCATATCTAGCATTGTAGGTAGTCTGATCATAGACATGAAGAGTAGGATAGCATATGTGAAACCTTCTAAAGAGATTAAAAGGATCACCCAGGGATCCTTTGTATATGCTATAGTAACATCAACTAGAGGAGAGATAGCAATGAGCAGAATACTTGGATTCAGTTTAGTGAATCCTATCAGGAATAATCTTACAGGAATTCTTCACGTGTCTCAGATACCTAGCGAGATTAAAACTAGATTCATTGAAGATCTCATAAGAGTAGGCGATGTGATCTACGCTAAGATTATCTCGAAGAACCAACCTTATTTTCTTTCATTGAGAAGTCAGAAAACCAGCATAGTAGTATCTCTATGTCCTAGATGCGGTTCTTTCATGGGAAGATTCAGGGAGAAGCTAGAATGCCCTCGATGTGGTTATAGTGAGATTAGAAAACCTATTGGAAGTTATCTATATAAGCTGTCTGAACTGAAGAAGGAGATGCTATGAAGAAGAGTTTTGTGATCAAATGCGAGAATCTATGTGAAGAACTTATAGATAGAATGAGTGAGGAGGGTATCGAATTCAGCTCTGTAGAGGTCTCAGGAGGAGTGATGAGAATCATATTCTCAGATGATATAATAAATCCTGAGAGAGAGATTGAAGAAATTAGAAAGATATACTCTGAACTTAGATCTCGATCTCGTTCTGGAGCATTGAGAGAGATAGAGCTGAGAAGAATTCAGAAAGCTGTAGAAGGACCTATAATACCATCGATTCTCTGTGAGATATTAAGGATCCAGGGTTACAAGGCTGAGCATGGTAAAGATAGAATTATCACAGACGCTCCCCACGAGATTCTGATAGAGGTGGGAGTGCTGGTTAGTATGTGTATAAAGAATCTGAAGAGAAGAGATCTAACATCTCAAGCTAAGGAGCTTGTGATTTTTGCATGCGCCTACCATAGATCGGATCCTGATACATGTGTTAGAGCTCTCATAAGAGAAGGTCTACTCAGAGATGTGGGAGGTGTGTATCATGTGGGATCTCATGATCTCAAGGAATACATGATGAAAGCAATGAATATATCATGTGAGGAATTTCAAGAAGAGCATACAGAAGATCTACATAATCTAGAGTCAGCATAGCATGACACAGCTCATTTAAAGATATTTAAGCTCTTCTATCTCACATTCTATGGGTTGATGTATTTTTGTGGCTGATGAGGGGGAGAGAGTAGAGGAGTTCAAGGTAACACCTTGGGAGGTTAAAGGTAGAGTAGATTATAGGAGGCTTATAGAGATCTTTGGTACACAGCCTATCACAGAAGATCTAATAGAAAGGCTGAAGAAGGTATCTAATGAGGAGCTCCACCTATTTCTCAGAAGAGGTGTTTTCTTCTCTCACAGAGACTTCGATAAAGTTCTTGATGATATCGAGAGTGGTAAAGGCTTCTTTCTATACACAGGGAGAGGTCCTTCAGGTCCTATGCATATAGGGCATCTAATACCATTTATAATGACGCAATGGCTTCAGAAGATCTTCAGAGTTAATGTGTATATAATGATAACAGATGACGAGAAGTTTCTTCATGAGGAGAGTATGGAGCTTAATGACGTTAGGAGATGGGCTTATGAGAATATTCTTGACATAATAGCGGTAGGGTTTGATCCTGAGAGGACTTTTATCTTCCAAGACACGGAGTATATCAGAAACATGTATCCAATGGCTCTCAAGATAGCTAAGAAGATAAACTTTAACCTGGCGAGATCGGTATTCGGTTTTGATACAAGTACCAATGTAGGACTTCTATTCTACCCTGCACTACAGATAGTGCCAACATTCTTTGAGAAGAGAAGATGTCTGATACCTGCTGCAATAGATCAGGATCCTTACTGGAGAATCCAGAGAGATCTAGCGGAGAGAATGGGGTACTATAAAGCAGCTGCAATACACTCTAAATTCCTTCCTCCACTCACAGGTTTCGAAGGTAAGATGAGTTCTTCTAAACCCGAGACAGCTATATATCTTCATGATGATCCTAAGACTGTTAGATATAAGATCATGAGATACGCATTCTCAGGAGGACAGCCTACTATAGAACTTCACAGAAAACTAGGAGGTAATCCTGATATAGATGTGTCATTTCAATGGCTTTACATGTATTTCGAGAATGATGATAGGGAGATAAGAAGAATAGAAGAAGAATATAGATCCGGTAGACTTCTAACAGGTGAACTGAAGGAGATTCTGGTGGAGAGGATAAATGAATTTCTAGAGAAGCATAGAGAGAAGAGGGAGAAAGCTAGAGAACTAGTTCACGTGTTCAAATACGAGGGCAGGCTAGCTAGAGAGATGTGGGAGAGGGTGTTAGAGTAGTAGGCTTAATTTAATAATCCCGGCTGTGTAACATGTTATGGGATGATGAGCGACTTCGGTCTGGAAATGTGAAGAGCCGTGTGAGGTCTGACTCAAAAAAGATCGGGGATATTATTGGATCAGATTCTATGTAGCAGATGTGGTTTTAGAAAAGCTATATATCTAGATAGATCCTCAGGACATAGGATGTGCGGGGTATGCCTCTATAGAGATGTTGAGAGTAAGATTAGAGAGGTTATATCGAGATATGCTAGAGATCTGAGAAACTCTTATGCGGCATACATAGATTTCTTTCAACCTGTTCCTTGGAATGGTCTTGTGATAAGGATTCTAGCTAGGATCTTAGGTAGAGCTGGTAATAGACTTATAGTGCTTCTATACCCATGGTATTCAGATTGTGTAGATATTTTTCGCAGTATTGCTGGAGATGTAGATCTTATAATCTTAGGTAAAACCTATGTTGAAGAGGTTCTCAGAATATGCTCAGATCTAGGCGAATCCATTGATTTCTACGCGTGTATTCTCAAACATCAGATGCTACTAGGACTTTCTCTTAGAAGTAGAGGATTTAATGTTGAAAAGATCTTCATAGCAAGACCTCGAGAATTCTCTGTAGATCTAGCTTTAAAAGTTTTAACAGGCTACAATAGAGAGATACTTTCTGAGGTGTATAATGATAGAACTATAGAAGGTCTTCACATAGTAAACATACTTGATAGAGTCTCCGAGTCAAGTCTAATATCATTAGCTCTCAGAGATAGAGATCTTGAGAACTGCTATGAGAAGACATTCATAGAATATGTTAGCCAGATGCCTGAGAAGGTGAGAGGAGTCTTATTTAGAGAGAATACTGTGATATCTATGTTTAAAGAGATCTTCTACACATCTTACGAGTACATGTATACATTCCCTGAATCTATGAAGAGATACTATTCATTATACTCCTATAGATGCAGGATCTGTAGTGCACCATTATCAGATAGCGATCAGAATCTCTGCAGATACTGTCTAAGACTGACTTCTGCTCTTAAGGATTTCTCTCAGATTTTTAGATAGATTAAAACATCCTTCACCTCTCTCAATAAGACCTAGTCTGATGAGTTTTCCTATAATCTGCTCAGGATCTTCTATTTTATAGAGTAGTCTAAGCTCTTTAATAGCTACTATCTCGCCTACAGATAGATTTCTGAGAAAGTATTCTAGGACTTCTAATTCGTTTTTCGAGAGATCTTTTGGTATGTGATCTTTAACTAGATCTATGAGATTTCTCCTAGGTCTATACATCATGCTTCCAAAGTATTTTGGTATTAGTGCGTTAAAGTATATTAAAACTTCGTATGAATACGTTTTTAATAGGATATTAGGCTTGTAGTATGTAGATCAAGAGGAATAGTATAGGGCGGTATAGTTGAAAAGAGTAGATAGAATGATCATAGATAGATTTGGAAGACCTCTTGAATCTCTTAGAATAACTGTGACTCATAAATGTAATTTTAGCTGCTTCTTCTGCCACATGGAGGGCGAGTCTCTGGAGAGTAGCGTAGAGTTATCCTACGAAGATATTGGAATAGTTGTTGAGGCTTTTTCAAGACTTGGTGTTAGGAGGTATAAGATCACTGGTGGAGAACCTACTCTGAGGAGGGATATACTGCATATTGTGAGAGAGGTCAAGACTCGTGGAAGAGCTGAGGATCTTTCTATGACAACTAATGGCTTTAGACTTGAAGAGCTTGCATTCAGACTCAGAGAAGAAGGTCTTAGCAGGATTAATATAAGTATTCATTCTCTAAAGAGAGATACCTTCAGGATGATCACGGGTGTTGATGGTCTGGAAAGAGTTTTAAAAGGACTTGAAGCGGCGAAGAAGGCTGGTTTCAAGCAGATCAAGATAAACACTGTTCTTCTCAGAGGTGTTAACGAGGGTGAGATACTAGATCTTATAGAGCTTGTAAGAGGTGATGATAGAATGGTTCTACAGATAATAGAGCTTCATCCCGTTGGAATGGGTGCTGGAGTCTTCAATAAGCATTTCCTATCAATGGATTATGTTGAAAAACTTCTGTCAGAGAATATATCACATCTGAGGATTAGAAGAGATCTTCATAATAGACCGGTGTACTATCTCAGAGAAGGAGGAGCTATAGAACTTGTCAGACCCGTTAGCAATCCTATATTCTGTGCAGGATGCAACAGGCTTAGACTTACTGCAGATGGTTTTCTTAAGCCCTGTCTTCTTAAGAACCGAGATAATGTGGATCTGAAGCCTGTGTTATTCGATGAAAGTCTTAGTAGAGAGGAGAAGATCAACAAGATTATAGAGCTTATATATCTTGCGAATCAGTTTAGAGAACCTTCGGCATTCTGGGCTTTAAATAGAGATCTAGATTTTGTGGCGGAGAGATTCAAGATCTCGGGAGATCTGAGAGATAGGATCAGGATTCATATACCTAAGAGATACTACTCATATAATGATAGCTCTTATTAGATCTTGAGGACAATATCTTAATTTGAAGATCTTTAAATAATAAGCATGTTATAAAGAGTTTCTAGGGTGGTTTTCTGAGTGAACTACCCTTCTCTCTTAACATGAAAAGACTTAGAGAATTCGGTCTCTTGAAAGGTCTGAGTAAGATAATCATATTTAACGAATCTAATCAGGCATGGGTTTCAGGACTTAGGATCGCGGGTTCGGCTCTGATCATAGATCTCAGAGATTCTGTTGTGAGATACTATACTCCGATCCTAGAGTTCTGGAGAGCTTATGACATGCTTGGAGAGAGCTTGGGTTCAGAGATCTCGTATGATGTTCTCGGATACTATAGATATAAGATCGATCTTCCAGAAGATATTAAGGTTTTTAATGGAGGACTTAAAGATGCTATAAAAAGCGAGGTAGGAGATCTAGGGGAGAAGTCCTGTGGAGTGGATAATATCGATATAGACTCTGATCTCAGAGATCTTCTGAGGAAATGTGTGGATCTAAGAGAAGATATAGCTAGCCTGAGATCTATTAAAAACAATATAGAGATAAGCTTGATAAAAACCGCCAGCGAGATAAGCATGAAAGCTCTCAGAAGAATTATTGAGGAAGGAGTTATAGGAAGATCTGAGCGAGAGATTGCTGGAAGATTCTCATATCTAATAAGATTATACGGAGCTGATGGAGAAGCATTCCCAAGTATAATAGCTGTGAATGAGAATGCTTCAAAACCACACTACCAGCCTAGTTCTCGAGTAGTTTCTCTAGGTGATTATATCCTCGTAGACGCGGGTGCTAAGGTTCGCGAGTATAATTCGGATATGACTAGAATGATTATCTATAGGAATTCCGAGGATTACAAGCATGTGCTTGAAGCTGTGATAGAATCTGTAGATGCTGCTCTCGAGAAGATTTCTCCAGGTGCTAAAGCCTCAGACATAGATAAAGCTGCTAGAGAGGTGCTTGAGAGGAGAGGATATTCAAAGTATTTCATCCACTCAACAGGTCATGGCGTAGGTGTTGATGTTCATGAGAAACCTCTTCTATCTCTATCTTCTAGCGATTCTATAGAGGAGGGTATGATAGTGACTATAGAACCTGGTATTTATATGAGGAATAAGATTGGTGTTAGAGTCGAGGAGTTAGTTCTTGTGAGTTCGAGAGGACCTAGGATCTTGACAGAGATTAGCAGAATTCTTGAGTACTTCTAAAGATTAGATTAACACTTGATACAGGGATCTTCTGTAGATCTCTTTGGTCTTGTAGTACCTTTAATCTCTTGAGATCGAGATTCTAAGAGGTTTTATATATTTAGAGTAGGATAGCCAACATAATTTTCTGGTGCTTCTTTTGGAGGATTTGGATAAGATATTTATGAGAGTTCTTACATCAAAGATCTTTATTAATAGAGAGGTTCTAAGACCTGACTATATACCGGATCACCTGCCGCACAGAGAAGATCAGATTAGAAGCATTGCATCAGTAGTCTCAGTAGCTCTCCAGGGTGAGAGACCTAGCAATCTTTTCATATACGGTGTGACTGGTACTGGCAAGACTGCTGTGACCAAGTATGTTCTCAGAAGATTAAGTGGGAAGGGTATTGAGTTTAACAGGCCTGTTTCATGGATATATGTGAATTCTCGTATAGATAATACTTCTTACAGGATCTTCACAAGAATCGGTGAAGAGATAGGACTTAGACTTCCATTCACAGGTCTTTCAACAGCTGAAGTTTATAAGAGAGTTAGAAATGCTCTGGATTCAGAGGAGAGAGTGTATATTATTGTTGTTGACGAGATAGATTTCATAGCTAGGAATGAGAGTGACGAGATACTATACAAGCTTACAAGAATTAACGAGGATCTTAACAGGGCTAAGGTTAGCTTCATAGGTATAACGAATAACATAAGATTCGTGGAGAATCTTGATGCAAGAGTTAGAAGTAGCTTAGGAGAAGAAGAGATAGTATTCCCACCATATAACGCGCTACAACTCGAAGAAATACTATGGGAGAGAGCTAGAATAGCTTTTAGAGAGAATGCGATCACTGAAGAAGCTATAAAGATCTGTGCTGCCATAGCAGCTAGAGAGCATGGAGATGCTAGAAGAGCACTAGATCTTCTGAGAATCTCTGGAGAGATAGCTGAGAGAGAAGGTTCGAGTAAGGTTTTGGAAGAACATGTTCATAAAGCTTACTATGAGCTTGAGAGGGAGAGAGTGGTTCAGATAATATCAACACTTCCCTTCCACAGCAGGCTTGTTCTCTACGCGATACTTAAGACAGAGGTTAGTGATGAGGCTACTACTACTGGAGAACTCTACGCACTATATAGAGATATAGCAATTAGATTTGGTATAGAACCTGTGACTCAGAGGAGGGTGAGCGATATAGTATCAGAGCTAGAGGTTTTGGGGATAATATCTGCGAGGATCTATAATAGAGGTAGGTATGGGAAGACACGGGTTCTTAGACTTGCTGTGAATCCTCTCACAGTATTAGAAGTTCTCAGAAGAGATACCTTGATAAGAGATATCATGGAAGGCGAGTTAGAAGAGCTCGAGGAAAAACTCAGAGGCTCTACCCATAACTCAAAACAGCTCTACGAGTAGAAGCATCTGCTACTTGAAAACTATATTACCCGGAGAAGATCAGGTTCTTCTAATGCTTTTCAGAAGTTCTGAAGCGTTATCTCTCAGAATCATCTCTTTCTCTCTACTACTAAGATAAGGACTTTCAAGAACTACTCTAACCTCATCATCTATGCTACCACCCTGAACCACTGGATAGTCTGAGCCGAATAATATTCTTTCTAATCCAACTTCCTCCCTTAGTTTTCTAACAACACTTTCTGTATAGAATAGATAGTCGTTTACAGCAGAAGAATCACCATAAACATTATCATATTTCCTCATGATCCTAATCGCTTCATTAAACCATATCCCATATCTATAGGCGCAGTAGGATCCTGTGTGTGCAAGAACTATTTTGGGGGAGAATATTTCTAGAGCCTTTGCAAGTCTACTAGGTGAAGCCCATTGAGAGAGTAGTGGTATCTCGAAAGGTCCTGGATCGCATCCTGTGTGAATTATAATCAGAAGATCATTCTTCTCGGCAAATTCTAGAACTCTCAGAAAACCCTCGCTCTCTAAAGGATCGAATAGTTGTAGAGTTGGAAGCAGTTTTATACCTCTAACTCCCATCATCAGAAGATCTCTTAATCTCTTCTCAAGTGTTTCATGTCTTAGCTCTGGATATATAGATCCTATTGGTATGATCTCTATGCCGTTGCCACTATACTCTCTAGAGATCGCTATAACATCTTCTGAGAGATATCTCTTGTCTCCATAAGTCTCGCTTAAATGAGTATAGAATCTTCTGAAAGCTTCGAGAAGATCTGTTGTACCGAACATCTTATAGATCTCTAGATTTACTGTGAATAAAGACTCGGAAGATACTCTCTCTAGAAAATGTCTCACCTTAGGACTCTCCACGACTTTTACAGGGATCTCTGTTGCGAGAAGTATTATCTTGCTAACTCCAGCTCTTCTAGCATTCTCTATGATCTTATCTATATCTGTTAGAGGGTGTACGTGTGCATCTATATAATTCATCGGCTCTCAACTATATTATTTAATATCGTTAGAAATAATAAATATTTTAAAACATCTGATATAGAAGGAAAGAGCCCTCTCGAGAGGAGTATTAAGATTTTCAAACGATTTTATATGTTTGATAGTATTTGAAGGGAGAGTTGTTAAGAGTATCTTCTGATGCAGGAGAACATCAGATTCTCCCTATAATCATGTTTCTAATATCCTCATCTTCTAAAGCTCTTCTATATGCTTCAACAATTCTTCTAGCGGTTTCTTCTTTCAAAATCTCTCTCGGCTGAATCGATCCTGGGCTTCCAAATCCGTATCTAGGTATTACATGAACATGGAAATGAAATATAACTTGACCTGCTGAAGATCCTTTATTTGTTATGATTCTAAATCCAGTAGCTCCAAGATATCTCACGCTGGCATGTCCAAACCCTCTTGCTACTATAAAGATCCTTGCCACTATATCTGGAGGTGTTTCCACTACATCTTTATAATGATCTCTAGGTGCTATCAGGAGATGTCCGTAGCTTAGAGGGTATTTATCTAGAAACACGACTAGGTCTTTGTCCTCATACACTATCCAGCCTTCTTCTACGCCTTCAAAGATTCTGCAGAATACACAGTTCTCATCTTTCAATCTTGTCAGCCTGAAGATAATAATGTGTATACTATTAAATCTCTTACACAGCTATCATCTTAGATATTTTAATGCTTATTTCCTTAATTACCTAGCTTCTATAGGGTGTGATATGGGTAGCAAGCATGGTAAGTATGGGTATCTTAAGATAGGCGAGGATCTATATGCTAAGATAAGAATTCTTAAGAATAGAGATCCTAAGAATCCTGAGGCGTATTATTTCACAGGTGTGTTTGTGAAGAAGAAGCCTAGGAAGGCTAGGATCATAGAAGGATCAGATATTCCAGAAGAGATTTTATCAAAGATCAGATCTTCAGTTTCTTCTCTAAGATGATCTGGACAGCATTCTCTTAGGCTCTCACTCTCATATTTATAACTTTCACACATATGTGATTATATAGGTGTTCGAGAGGTAATACCATGAGATTATACGATTTAGGAGATGGGATCTCTATAGTTCCTGGATATCCTTTCCTCTATATGTCATCATATAAAAAGCTTATTCTCGCAGATCTTCATCTAGGCTATGAAGAGGCTATGGCTGAAGAAGGGATCTATCTTCCTAAAGCTCAGTTAACCTCTATAATTAATGATCTCAGAACAGTTCTAGAGTTTTTAGATGTTAAAAACATTCTAATAGTAGGAGATCTCAAGCATAGATTTGATAGGCTGAGCAAGCAGGAGAGAGAAGAAGTCTCGCACTTCATAAAAACATTAAGAGAATACGGTGTAGATATGATAGATCTTGTTAAAGGAAATCATGATAACTTTATATCTATAGTGCTTAAGAAACTTGATGTGAGAATAAGCGATCATATCATCATAGGTGATATACTATTCATACACGGTCATCAAGATCCTTTCGAGAATAAAGCAGATACTGAAACAGATCTTAGCAGGGTGAGAGTGGTGGTGTATGGGCATGAACATCCTTCTATAGTTCTCCGCGATAGACTTGGTAAAGTAGCTAAACTACCTGTGTTTCTTGAGATCCCTCTAAATCTGAGAGAAGATTCTAAGGTGAGAGGTATTGTTCTTCCAGCATCAGGTTATTATCAGCTTGGATCTCCTGCAACCCTTGATCCTGATAAATATCTCTCTCCTATAACCAGGAGATATGCTCAGACTCAGCATGTAAAGCCTTACGCGCTTATAAAAGGAGATACCGTTCTCGAGATGCCTACACTAGCAACCTTGATGGAGTTCATAGAGATCTAAAAGATAGGACATTTTATGAGGTTTGAGAGAGATGAGTTCTTAGGTTCTTAATTTCTCTGGATAGATCTGAAGGTCTAGAGATCCTGTCATTATCTCCGTAGAATACTTCGAAAACAAGAAATCTTATATTAGGAGATCTTGTGAGAAGCTTGGCAAGTTTTAGTGTGTCTAGAGGTGTTTGAGAGAAGTTTCTATGAGATCTAAATCTAGAACCTTCTCTAATGAGTCCGTGAAGATGTATAACTCTGCTTCTCTCAAGAATCTTCTCGGGGATTATCTCTAGAACCTGGGAGATGTTTTCAAAGTTTCTGAACCTGTAGTTCTCAGCATAGACATGAGCTAAGTCTATGCATATACTTGATTCAGGGATTCTCTTGATTAGTTCTTCAAGCTGATCTATTTTACCACAACATCTGCCCTGAATAGTTTCAACAACGATCTTTTGATCTAGTTTAAGTAATTCTTCCATAGATCTAGCTAGAGAAGATATGCATAGGCTAGGATCTTCATCACATAAAGGTTGTTCTGATGCTCCGTGAAGAACTATATACTCGTACTCGCTCACTCCTACTTCTCTAAGTCTCTGAATTGTTTTCCTAATAATCTCTACTGAAGCTCTTCTCACATCTTCTACTGGTGATGCTATATAGATTTCTTTCCAAGGTCCGTGGAATCCTATTGATATTCTATAGCTACTCAGAAGATCTCTGAATGTTCTCAGCCACTCAGGTTTTTCAAGTTCTAGAATGCTGTCAATATCTATCTCAACATGATCTATTCCAACATCTATGAATTCTTCCACTAGATCTCTTATTCTCCCCAGATCCTTCCTCCAGATCGTGAAACCAATACGAGGATTCATAATATGATCACATCTATAGATCACGCTTTAATCCTCGTATTCTAAAGAAGAGATTATATCGAGAAGAGCTCTACCTACTTCTATAATTCTGCTCGAGAGCTTGTCTAGAGAATCAAGAACTGTGACACCTTTAACAAGATTATCGCTTACTATGAGAACACATGATGTCTTAAGATTTCTAAGTCTTCCGATAGCATTGAGAGTGGCGCACTCCATCTCTACAGATATTATATTCATCTTTCTACATCTCTCTATAAAAACAGGATCCTCTGCATAGAATGAGTCGGAGCTGAAAACAATTCCTCTGAAAACCCTATCAAATCTTCTCTTAAGCTCTCTATAGATCTTGCTAGTGAGAATTATGTCAGGCGATGTAGAATAGCTTATGTCACTCCCAACATACATGCCTATAGTACCTCCTATACTGTATGATGCTCCTTCTGCGATGATTATATCTCCTATCTCGAGATCTTCTTTCAAAGCTCCTGTAGTCCCCAGCCTGATAATTCTTCTAGCGCCTAACATGGCAAGTTCCTCGAATACTATGGCTGAGGAAGCACCTCCAACTCCATGAGTTGCTATACTCACTCTCCTACCCTTATAGTAGCCTGTGTATGTTAGAAAACCTCTGTATTCGTTGACCAGTCGAGGGTTTTCTAAGAGGTTTGAAAGGATTCTCACCCTGCCAGGATCTCCTGCTGCTATCACATCCTCGGCGATATCTCCTCTCTCAGCATGTATATGAAGAGGTTTTTTGAACTTGCTCAATCTAGGCTATCCCTCGTACCAGATAGTATTAATTAATACTGATTATAAGTTATTTCTCTAAATTCTCATGTCTTTCAGAGATATTAGATATCATGTGATCTTTTAATGTTCTCTGGGTTTTAATTCTATCGGATGGCTCTACATCATATTCATCATATATTTCTCCGAATATCTCTTCAATAAGATCTTCTAGTGTGACAGCTCCTAGAATATTGTTATTATAATCTACAACAATAAGCATGTGAGTTCTATATCTTCTCATTATTCTGAGAGCATCATAAAGTCTTGTATCATGATAGATCCTGGTTATAGGTCTTATGATTTCTCGGATCTCCTTATCAAAACCTTTCATAAGCAGATCTTTGACATGGATTATGCCTATAACATTATTAGGATTATCTCTGTACACAGGATATCTAGAATGCCCGTAAGCTTTCAGCAGGTCTAGAATCTTGTTTATGTCATCTTCTAAGGATATCATAACGAGATTCTTAACAGGGATCATGATCTCCTCAACTTTTTTATCCATGAAGTTCATTATATTGTTCATCAGGAATCTCTCATACCTACTTATAACACCTTCTTTCTCAGCTATTCTAAGCATTGTTCTGAGCTCTTCTTCGCTGATCTCTTCTCTGCTCTTTTTAACTCTTCTCTCTAGAGGTGATATGATCTTGCTAGATATAAGTGATAGTATTCTTGCTACTGGTGTGAAGAATCTGATCATGATATACATAAAAGGTGATAGTATGGATACCATGCTCTCTCTATATATAACTCCAAGAGTTTTCGGTATAGATTCTCCTACTAAGACTATTAGAATAGTACCGATCACCAGTGCTAGCAGGCTTCCCAAGCTCTCTCCATAAGCTGATGTGAGTATGTGGGTTAGTAGTACTGCTATTCCTGTGTTTGCAAGTATGTTTACTATTATGATCGCGTTTATAGTCTCATGAGGTTTTCTTCTAAGTCTTAGAGCTAGTGAAGCACCTTTAAATCCTCTCTCTCTAAGCATTGTAAGTCTGATCCTATCTGATGAGAATAGAGAGAGCTCGTAAGCTGTCACTATAAAAGAGAGTATTATGAGAGCACCTATTACCGCGAGCCATAAGACTGATGTGAACAATCTCTCGGGACAACCCTCCTATCAATACTAATATATAATGAACATGGTTAATATAGATGTGACGCCTGTTTACATACAGATTCTCCTGAGAAGATCTCAGATAGTGTTTTGAGTATTTGAGAGTAGTGCTATCCCAAGATCTATGAGAGAGAACAGAGATGAGAGGCTGAAACAGCTTGGTGTCGTGTGTTGAGATTGAATTCTTTAATTTTCTCTAAGAGTATTTATACTAGGTGATGAAGCTCGAAAGGTCTGATCTGTGAAGAACCCGCGCAGGTCTGAGCCTTTCATTGTAGTAGACGTGTTTTACTGCTTCTATCTTCCTACTTGGAGCATTCTAATTATATTAACTATCTTACGTCCTTTCATAGAAACTCTGATCTTCAGAGGATTTAGAGAGGTGCTTTCTAAGAGACCGCTCTCTATTAGTAGTATAAGCTCTCTTTCGAAATCTTCTGGATCTTTTCCAATGAATCTAATTAGATCATCAAGAGTGAATTCTCTTTCGCCGTACATACCTAGTCTGTAGAGTAGCAGGAGAGGTTTCGATATCCTTACACTCTCTCTAGAGTCTGAATATGTCTTTTGAAGGATTTCTGTCATAGCACAACCTAGTTATACAAGCTTATATCGGATAATCTTAAAAATCACATGTGTATGCAGGTGGTTGTTTGATTATGATCTTATGATATGTGTTATGATCCTCTATCAAGAATCATGTGAATCGTCTGGTGGATTGCTTTTTAATCTCCTACATAATATATCCTGAGATAAGAGGAGTAGAGCTGGTATTAGAAGGGGTTTGAATTGATTCTGTATGCAAGAGATCCTGAGAATGATGAAGAAGCACTATCACTTCTCAGAGATTATGTGAGAGAATGGTTTAGAAGTAGATATTCAAGTCTCACACCTCCTCAGAGAATGGCGATTCCATGGGTTAAGAAAGGCTATAACGTTCTCATCTCGAGTCCTACAGGATCTGGTAAGACTCTGGCTGCGTTCATAGCGATTCTAGATGATCTCTATGAGTTGTGGGAGAGAGGAGAGTTGAATGATGAGATCTACGCTGTATATGTTTCTCCGCTTAGAGCTCTTAACAATGATATGGGAAGAAATCTTATAGAACCTCTTAGAGAGATAAACAAGATAATCAGAAGTAGAGGTGTCGAGCCTCCTGATATAAGAGTTGCGGTGAGAACCAGTGATACCAAGCCTGCTGAGAAGCAGAAGATGCTTAGCAAACCTCCTCACATACTTATAACAACTCCTGAGACTCTCTCGATAATACTTATAGCTCCTAGGTTTAGAGAGAAGCTTAGAAGTGTTAGATGGGTTATTGTTGACGAGATTCACGAGCTTGCTTCAAGTAAGAGAGGTACGCATCTTGTTCTAAGTCTTGAAAGACTTGTAGAACTTAGTGGAAGAGATTTTCAGAGGATAGGGCTTTCAGCAACTATAAATCCTCTAGATGTGGTAGCTGGTTTTCTGGTAGGGTATAAAGATGATGGAGAGCCTAGGCAGTGTGTTATCGTTGATGCGAGATTTTCTAAGCCTGTGGATATAAGGGTTGTATGTCCTAAAGCTGATCTTGTGAGAGCTTCTGGTGAGGAGATTAACCAAGCTATATATGATGCTGTTGTTGAAACTATAAAGAAGTATAGAACATCTCTTATCTTCACGAATACGAGACATTCAACTGAGAAGGTTGTTTTCAAGCTTAGAAAGATCTTCGAGAAGAGATCTGATGGTATATCTCCTGAGAAGATCGAGGCTCATCACGGGAGTCTATCTAGAGATATAAGACTTGATGTGGAGGAGAGACTTAAGAGAGGAGAGCTTAGAGTTGTAGTTTCATCTACAAGCCTTGAACTCGGGATTGATATAGGCTATATAGAAGTTGTTATCCTTCTCTCAAGTCCTAAGAGTGTGACAAGACTGCTTCAGAGAGTTGGTAGAGCTGGTCATCATATTAGGCAGACTAGTATTGGGAGGATTATAGTGGTTGATAGAGATGATCTTGTTGAGTGTGCTGTTCTAGCTAGAAGTGCTATGGATAGGAAGCTTGATAGAGTTAGGATTCCTATGAAGCCTCTCGACATATTGATCCAGCATATTATTGGGATGAGTATTGAGAAGAAGTGGAGTGTAGATGAAGCTCTTAGAGTGGTGAGAAGAGCTTATCCTTATAGAGATCTTGATAGAGATACTCTTATCAAGATCCTAAGATACCTCTCATCAAGTATAGGAGAACTGGAGCATTTGAAGGTGTACTCCAAGATATGGTTTGATGAGATTGAAGGTGTCTTTGGCAGGAAGAAGGGTGCTAGAGTTATCTATGCTCTTAACTCCGGTGCTATACCTGATGAAGCTAAGATCCCTGTGATAAATGTTTCTGAGAGGAAGTGGATTGGAGATCTTGATGAGGGTTTTGTAGAGATACTTGATAGAGATGATGTATTTGTCCTAGGAGGTAAGGTGTATAAGGTTGTTGAGATAGCGCCTACGAAGGTTTATGTGGTGCCGGCTGATGGTGAGAGACCTACTGTTCCTTCATGGTTTTCTGAGATGCTACCTCTCTCATTTGATTCAGCTCTTAAGGTGGGAGCTTTTAGGAGAATGATCTTTGAAAGACTTTATAGAGGTTTGATGAGAGGAGATCTAGATAGTGTGAGAGAGGGTTTGATAAGAGAACTTGTTGAAGAATATGTTCTTGAGCCTCATGCGGCTAGAATGATTGTGGATTATGTGTTAGAGCAGATCTACTATACCGGTGGTTTAGTACCTCATGATAAGATGATCTTGATCGAGGTTTTTAGAGATCCTGAGAAAGAAGTTGATCACATAATATTTCACAGTCTCTATGGAAGGAAAGTTAATGATGCTCTTTCGAGAGCTTATGCATATTCTCTAGGCAGGATCCTCGGTCTAGATGTGAGAATAACGGTGACAGATAATGGCTTCATACTGTCAGTGCCTACGAGACTTAGAGATCCCGAGAGTATAGTCAGAGATCTTATGCTTAGAGTCTCGAGTAGCAACATAAGAGAGCTGCTAAGACTAGCGATAAGAAACACAGAGATCTTTAAGAAGAGATTTAGACATGTTGCAGAGAGAAGTATAATGATTCTGAAGAATTATAGAGGGAAGGATATAAGCATAGAGAGAAGACAGCTAAACGCTGAAGCACTTCTAAAAGCTGTCGAGAGAATCCAGGGATTCCCAGTATATGAGGAGACTATGAGAGAGATCATGGAAGACTACATGGATATAGAAAACGCATCTCTAATACTATCTCAGATAGAAAACGGCGATATAGATGTAAGAATCATAGTAGATCCCGAAGGAGCTGGAGCACCATCGCCAATGGCTCACGGGATCTACGCTACAGGAGTTAGCGATGTAGTTCTCATGGAAGACAGAAGAGCCATACTACTAAAACTATACAATGAAATGATAGAAGTATTGAAGAGCAAAGGCTTGAACATACCTCAACAAGCTAGCGCGGAGAGTAGGATTTAAATCTATACAGATGTGTGCCATCAGATTCTAAG